>JBKJNW010000259.1:0-7849 GCA_046593335.1 Chthoniobacterales bacterium
CGGTTGCTGGTCCGCGACGAGAACGGCGCTGTTTATGGTGTGACCTACAAGTGGCGGGATGATAACAGCGATGCCGACCTGCTTCCGGATGGTCTTAATGAGGAAATTCCGGTTATCACTGCGACCGGTGAAACCGTCATTCATACCTGGACCTATCCGAGCCGCGCCGAATGTCTCTTCTGCCACAATCCTCCGGCCAATTATGTTCTCGGCCCGAAGACCCATCAGTTGAACGGAACGTTCACCTATCCATCGACCGGCCGGACTGACAATCAGCTTCGCACCCTCAATCATCTCGGAATGCTGAACCCGAGCATCGATGAGGCAGAGATTCCTACTTTTCTCCATTCTGTGTATGTCGGTGACAGCACTCAGCCGATCCAACTGCGGATGCGATCCTGGATTGATTCCAACTGCTCCCAATGTCACCGCCCCGACGGTTACGGCCCAGGTTACGATGCGCGCTTTTATACCCCCCTTCCTGATCAGAACCTGATCGATAGTTATGTCCAGTTCCGGGATGTTCCCGGATCTCTCCTCTATCAGCGCGACGACGCTCTGGATTCGACCAAGATGCCGCCGCTGGCCAAAAACCTGGTGCATGAAGAGGCGATGGCTGTCTTGCGCCAATGGATCGCAAGCCCGCTGGAAGTCCTCTCGGTGAACTTTAACCAAGATAACAGTCACCTCGCAGTCAGGTTCAACAGTCACGTCAACCCCGAGACCGCCACGGTCGCGACTAACTATTCTCTCGATAATAACCAGGTGGTTACTGAGGCCGTCATGAGTTCTGAGCCGGATACGGTCATCCTGACCTGCTCCCCCCTCGCCGAAGGTTTCACTTACTCCCTTTCCACCAAGGGCATTCAGGATACCGCTCCCTCGGCTAACACCGTCTGGCTGAATCGCGCGACCCCATTCGTTGCCCAGTTCGCGCCGGCGCCGATTGCGCATTGGTTGGCGAACCTTTCGACTCGCGTGGAGATCGGCAGTGGCGATGATGCCTCGATTGCGGGCTTCATCACCCGTGGGGGACAGACGAAGCGGATGTTGATTCGCGGACTCGGTGCTTCGCTTGCTGCGAGTGGCGTCGCGAACGCGTTGGCCGACCCGGTTCTCGATCTTTACGATAATAACGGGGCGCTGCTAGCCACAAATGACAACTGGGCGGATAACGCGAACCAGCAGGAGATCATCGACAGTGGGTTGGCTCCGACTTCGGAAACTGAATCCGTCATTTTGTTGCAGGTCGTCTCGGACGATGTCGGAATCCCGTATACTGCCGTCCTGCGCGGTGCGAATGGCGCCACCGGGGTCGGTTTGGTCGAAGTTTACGATCTTGATTTCGGCGTCGGGCCCACCATTCAGAACATTTCCACTCGCGGACAGGTTAATAACGGCGAGGGCGTCCTAATCGGCGGCACGATTGTGCTGGGTTCCAACTCCCAGGACGTCATCGTGCGTGCCATCGGACCCTCCCTGCCGCTCGACGGCACTTTGGCGGATCCGGTGCTCGAACTGTACGATGAGAACGGCGCCCTTCTGCGGAGCAACGACAACTGGCGGAGCGACCAGGAAGCTGAGATCGAGGCGACAATGTTGCAGCCAACGGTGGATTCGGAAGCTGCAATTCTTGCCACCCTTTTGCCGGCGCCCTACACCGCGGTCGTGCGCGGCGCGAACGGCTCGGTCGGTCTTGCCCTGGTGGAGATTTACGGGCTGAATTAATTCGGCCGCAAAAGCAGGCGTGACCAAGTCCGATTGCGCGGACTAGAGTGCGAGGGCCATATCGGTCCGGCTTTCCTTCGTTCGATCTAAATTCGCCCGCGCGCCGATCGCCGGACTTCCGTTCGTTAGGCACGCGACTGCGTTCTGCGCCGCCTTTCTCCTTGGCCTTTTTTCCACCTCTCTTTCGGGAGCGCCGCAACCGCTCGCTCTGACCCACGTCACAGTGATCGACCCCGCGGCTGGGGGACCACAGCCCGATCGCACCGTCCTTCTCCGCGGTAATTTGATCGCCGCGATCAGCGAAGCGCCTCCGCCTGACGACGCCCGTGTCATTGATGCACGCGGGAAATTTCTCATCCCCGGTCTCTGCGACATGCATGTGCATATCGCAGGAGTGACCGCGGACCCGAAATGGAGCAGGGAGACGCTGCTTACCCTCCTGGTTGCGAATGGAGTGACCACAGTTCGGGATATGGGCGGCGACCTTTCGGCACTGCAAAGCTGGCGCAGGGAAATCGCCGCCGGCAAGTTGGTCGGCCCGCGTATTTATTGCCCGGGCCCGATGTTGGACGGCGGGAAGTCCGATCCGCCGGCCTTAATCGCGATCTCCACGCCTGACGACGGCCGGGCTGCGGTGGGCGACCTTAAAGCGAAAGGCGCGGACTTCATCAAGGTGCTCTCCCGACTCGATCGCGAGAGTTACTTCGCCATCGCCGACGAAGCGAAAAAGCAGCGGATGACGTTCGTCGGCCACGTGCCCAATGCGCTGAGTGCGCGCGAAGTATCAGAGGCTGGCCAAAAGAGCATCGAACACATCTTTTACAGCAACCTTGCGTTTGATTGTTCCGGGCGGGAAGACGACCTGCGCGCGAAGTCGACCGCGGCACGGGCCAAACGCGATAGCGCCGGAGCAGCCGCGGCGCGGGACGAGGCCAACGCAAGTTTCGATCCGAAAAAAGTCGAAGCTCTGGCCAAAACGATGGTGCAAAACAAGACCTGGCTGGTTCCGACGCTGGTCGCGATTCGCGCAATTGCGCAACAGCGTGAGCTGGCTCGCGCGCATCCGCCGGAGTTGGCTTATCTGCCGTCGGCGCTGCGCGAGAAATGGACGCCGACGGAGATCGAGAAGGAAGTCTCACCCGAGGTGGCGAAATGGTATCTCGCGCAATTTCAAAACGACCTGAAGATCGCGCGCGCCCTGCATGCGGCCGGGGTGCAAATGATGGCCGGGTCGGATTCGTTAGACCCATTTAATTTTCCTGGGCCAAGTCTGCACGACGAACTTAAATTGCTCACCGAAATCGGCTTTACCCCACTGCAAGCATTGCAGGCCGCGACTTCGAGTCCTGCGCAATTTCTCGAGGCCAGCGGAGCCGGCGGCTGGGGGGCAATTCAAACGGGACGCGTGGCCGATCTCGTTCTGCTCGAAGCCGACCCGCTGGCGGATATCTCCAACACGAAAAAAATCGCCGCCGTCGTCGTTGCCGGAAAATTTCTCGATCGGGCGACGCTCCAGCGCCTGCTGACCCAAGCGCGCGCAGCCGTTCGTTAGGCGCGGTTGGCCATTTCGATCAGCACGTCGGCATGACAGGGCTGATCGAGCGGACACCAGCAGACGAGATTTTTTCCGCGGAGACAGGCCCGCAGGTCGCTCTCGTTGAAGGCGTCCCTCGCGTATTGTCGGTAAAGCGCGATCGATTTCTTCGCGCTCAGCTTTTCCCCGCCGATCAAATCCGAGCCGACGACAAAAGGATTCCCCCAGACAGTCGGACGTCCGACGTAAACGGTGTTCGCCGGCATCTTCCAGTTTTTCGTCCGCCGCCGAACCACTCTCTGGGGTTTGGCTCGTTGCGCTTTCACTCGCAAAGTTCGTCGCCTTCGCCGCCTCTTGCAACGCGTGTACGGTCGAGCGAGCTCGTCGGCCACGCGGCGCGCGCTGTCGCCTTCGCCTCAGGAGAAACCGTACCGTCCGCAGTCGATCACCGACTCCTTTCCGGGTTGACCGGTGAAAACCAATCCCCCTTTATTCTGGCCTCCTAAACCCAGAGGGTGCGATCGAAGGTGCGATACTGGATCGCTTCGCTCACGTGTTCGGGCGAAATGGCTTCCGCGCCCGCGAGATCGGCAATAGTGCGCGACACTTTGAGGATCCGATCGTAGGCGCGCGCGCTGAGATGGAGCTCCGACATCGCGATGCGGATAAGTTCCTGCGAATCATCGCTCAGTTTGCAATGCACCTTGATCGCCCGCGCCGTCATGCGCGCGTTGCAGCTCGTTTTTTTGTCGGCCTGAAAACGTTCCCGTTGCCGGGCCCGCGCCTGGCCGATGCGCTCGCGGATGGCTGCGGAATTCTCCTCGGCGCGGTCGCTCGAGATGTCGCGGTATTCCACCGAGGGCACTTCGATATGAAGATCGATGCGATCGAGGAGCGGCCCGGAGATGCGCTGGCGATAACGCTGCACCTGCACCGGGCTGCAACGGCATTCGCGTTTGAGATCGCCGAAGTAGCCACAGGGACATGGATTCATCGCCGCCACGAGCATGAACTCGGAGGGAAAAGTGACCGTGCCGGCGGCGCGCGAGACGGTGACGCGGCCGTCTTCCAGCGGCTGGCGCATCACTTCCAAAGTCGAGCGCCGGAACTCGGGCAGTTCATCGAGAAAGAGGACGCCGTTATGGGCCAGGCTCACTTCGCCGGGCGCGGGATTGGCCGAGCCGCCTAACAATCCGATATCGGAGATGGTGTGATGGGGCGAACGAAAGGGCCGGGTTGCGACGAAGGATTGCTCGGAGGAGAGGAGGCCGGCGATGCTGTGGATCTTGGTCGTCTCGATCGCTTCCTCCAGCGCCATCGGCGGGATGATGGTCGCGATCCGTTTTGAGAGCATGGATTTACCGGAACCGGGCGGGCCAATCATGAGGATGTTGTGCCCGCCCGCGACCGCGACTTCGACTGCGCGCTTGACGTGGCCCTGGCCTTTCACGTCCGCAAAATCGACGTCGTAATTCTGGTGCCTGGCGAAAAATTCGCTCAGGTCGTCGTGGATTGGTTGCAGCTGAGTTTCACCCCTAACGAATTGAAAAGTCTGGCGCAGATTCCGGACGCCGAAGACCTCGATCCCCGCGACCATGGCCGCTTCGCGCGCGTTTGCTTCCGGGACGACGACGGCGCGTTTGCCGCGGCGCCGGGCCTCGAGCGCGACCGGCAGGACGCCTTTGACTGCGCGGACCGCGCCGTTGAGCGCGAGTTCGCCGACGAAGCTCATCTCGGCGAACAAATCTTCCTCGATTTCCTGCGCGGTCGCGATCATCCCGAGCGCGATTGGCAGGTCGAAGCTCGGACCTTCTTTTTTTACGTCAGCCGGCGCGAGGTTGATCGTCGTCCGTCCGCGCGGCCAATAATATCCGCTGTTGCTGATCGCGGTCGTGACCCGGTCCTGACTTTCTTTGACCGCGGCGTCGGGCAAACCAACAATCACGATCTTCGGATTGCCGCCGGCCGCGTTAACCTCGATCTCGACTTCGTAAGCGTCCACGCCGTAGACGGCCGCGGAGTAAATTCGGGAGAGCACGGGGCTGAGATTGGCAGAAGAAAGGGTCGAAGCGCAATCCCCAACCGTTCGCCATAGGCGAACGGGCCTTCAATCTCCCGATCGTGGCCGGGAATCTGCTTTCAACCGGTCGGAAGTAGGAAGCTTCGGACTGCGCCTTGATCCATTCCAGATGAAATCCACGAGCGCTGAAGGGTCGGATCAGGCCCAAAGAGGTCCGGCAACCTCTGCTGCGACCGCGTTGATCCGGGTGAAGCCGCGCGCAACTGAGGCGCCAATTCCGAAGGAAAAGAGCGAGCCGCCGCTGGAACAATACCGCTTCCTCTTCGAGATCCATCCCACCCCGATGATGATCTACGACGTCGTCACCCTGCGTTTTCTCGACGTCAACGCCGCCGCGCTCAGGGATTACGGCTATACCCGCGAAGAATTTCTCGAACGCACCATCCGCGACATCCGGCCTCCGGCCGACGTAAAGCAATTCCTGCAGATGCTGCGCCAAGTGGAGGGCGCCGGGTTCCGTGGTCGCTGGCGGCATTTGCGCAAGGACGGCACTTTGCTTTTCGTCCTCATTCATTCCACCCCGATCGTTTTTAACCACCGCGCCGCCCGCCTCATCGTGGCAGCGGATGCGAGCCAGCAACAGGAAGCGGATGAACAGGTGCGCCAGAGCGAAGGCAACCTCGCCCTGGCCCAGCGCGTCGCGCAGATGGGAAGCTGGGAAGTCGACCTGACCGATCGGCAAAATCGCGCGCAACATCCACCGCGCTGGTCGAATGAAACCTTTCGCATTTTCGGAGTCGACCCGACGACCAAAGTGACGCACGAAAGCTTTTTTCATCTTCTTCATCCCGATGAACGCGAGCTTGCGCGCGAGGCTTTCATTCGCCAGCTGCGCACCGGCGCCGCTTATCGGATCGATCATCGCATCATTCGCCCGGATGGCTCGGAGCGCATCGTCCATGTCCAATCCGACACCGTCCGCGATGGTCACGGCCGCTTGATTAAAATCGCGGGCACGGTCCAGGATCTGACCGAACAGCGCGCGGCGGAGCGTCTCCTGCGCCAGCAAGCCCGGCTCCTCAACCTCGCTTCCGATGCCATCTCTGTGCGCAATCTCGATGGCACCATTCGGATGTGGAACCAGGGCGCGGAACGGCTCTACGGCTGGACCGCGGCAGAAATCTGCGGTCATCCCGCAGTCGATTTCATTTACCAAGACCCGACGCGCTACGAAGCCGCAAATCGGGAGCTGCTCTTGCGCGGGGAATGGCGTGGCGAGCTGGTCCAGGTCTGTAAAGACGGTCGCGAGATCACGGTCAGCGCTCGCTGGACCCTCGTCCGCGATGAACGCGGCGAACCGGAATCCATCCTCGTCATTCACACCGACATCACGGAGCAGAAAAACCTCGAGACCCAGTTCCTCCGCTCGCAACGGCTCGAAAGCATCGGCACTCTCGCCGCCGGGGTGGCGCACGATTTGAACAATATCCTGTCGCCCATTCTCCTCGTCGCGCCGCTCCTTCGCGCCGGCACCATCAGCGGCGAAGAGAAAGAAACTTTCCTCACCCTCGTCCAGGCGAGCGCCGAGCGCGGCGCGAATCTGGTGAAGCAAATGCTCACCTTCGCTCGCGGCGCCGATGGCGAGCGCGTTCTGTTGCAGCCTTCCCACCTGATCGAGGAAGTGGCGAAGATCGCCGGCCAGACCTTCCCGAAATCGATCACCATCCGGACGGAATACCCGCAAGATCTCTGGATGATTGAGGGCGATCCAACGCAGTTGCAGCAGGTCCTGCTCAACCTTTGTGTCAACGCGCGCGACGCCATGCCCGAAGGCGGTACTCTCCGCCTAACGATTGAGAATTTCGAGGTCGACGAGCACTACGCCAGCATGACGACCGGCGCCCGGCCCGGCCCCCATGTCCTTCTTCAAGTTTCCGATGAAGGCCGCGGCATCCCGCGGCATGTCATCGACAAAATTTTCGATCCTTTCTTCACCACCAAGCAGGTCGGGCAGGGGACCGGGCTCGGTCTTTCCACCGTGCTCGGGATCGTAAAAAATTACGGCGGCTTCATGAACGTTTTCAGCGAGCCGGGCCAGACCTGCTTTCGCGTTTTCCTTCCGGCGAGCAATGCCGCCACGACCGAGGCGGTCGTTGCCGACCCGCAGATTGTGCCTAACGGGCAGGGTGAGAAAATTCTCATCGTGGACGACGAGCCCTGCATCCTGACGGCGGCGCAGCGGGTCCTGGAAGGTTGGGGCTATGAGACGCTGGTGGCGGAAGATGGCGTTTCCGCGCTCGCTCTTTATGCGCAGCAACCGGACAAGATCGATCTCATTCTGACCGATCTTGTCATGCCGCTGATGGACGGTCTCATGCTCATCCGCGCGGTCCGGAAATTGAATCCCGCGCAAAAGATCATTCTCTCGACCGGGCGCGACCAGACGATGGAATCGAGTGAAATCCGTTCGTTAGGGGTGGACGCCTGCCTGGCGAAACCACATTCGCGCGAAAAGCTTCTCCTCACTCTCGAGGAAACCCTGCGCGGGCAGCGCGCCGCGACGCCCT
>JBKJNW010000172.1:0-5327 GCA_046593335.1 Chthoniobacterales bacterium
ACTTTCGCCCGAGGCATCGGCCGCCGCGCGCAGCGCGCCCAGGCTGGCCGGGAGCTCGTGTTCTTCGTTATGCGCCGGGACGACGAAGGAAATCCGGGGCGACGAAGCTTGGAGAAAATTCTGCAGCACCTGGCGCGCGAAATCGTATCCATCGGGCCATTGGCTGGCGCGCGGCCCGGCGACGTTGAGAATCTCGATCCGGTTGGCCCTAACGAATTGAGCAAGCATCTCGGCAGCGAGCCCGGACTCGAGTGAGGCGGCATCGAGGGGCAGGCAGGGCATCTGTTTTTCCGCGCAAAAATCGGCCGTCGTTTTGCTGCCACCGAGAAGCGCGCCGGAGTGAAAGATGACGGTGCCATCGGCGTCGCGGACGTTGCGCTCGGTGCGTTGCAGATATCCGCCGCCCGGTAATTCGGTGAGCGGGTAATGGGTCGGGATGGGGCCATCTTCCGCCAGGCGACCCTCCGGGCAGCAGCCGCCGGCGGTCACGCCTAACGAGAGGGCGGCATCGAGCGCGGCCCGGTCGACGCCGGTTTGTCCGCCGGAAATGATTTTCATTTCGCGGCGCGGCGCGCTTCTTCGTCGAGCGCGAGATAGTCCTCACGCGGCGGACTGAAGGTGTCGATCACTGTCGTGTCCGCGAGCGTCTCGACGCCGTGAGGGACGTTGCTCGCGAGGTAAATGGCGTCGCCCGCGCTCAGCTCGTGTGCGACCCCGGCGACGATCATTTTCATCCGGCCCCTAACGACATGCGCGATCTGCTCCTGCGGATGAGCGTGTTCGGGCAGGCGGCTGCCCGCCTTCAGCTCCGCGCGCATCTGATACATGGTGGCGCCGTGCGCGACGGTGCGCCGTCTGATCCCCGGAACGATGTCGATCCACGGGTTTTCTTGTTCGCTCACGCTGGGAGCATGCGGGAAATCGCGCGGGTTGCAAAACGACTTTGTTTGCCTTGGCGGCAGCCCCCGTCCAATCTCTCCCGGCCGATGAAATTTCTCGACATCACCCGCGCGCTTCAATCCGACCTCGCGCCGTGGCCGGGCGACGCCACTTTCGATTACCGGCTGGTCGGCCGGCTGGCGGAAGGATCGTCGGTCAACCTCGGACGAATCACGACGAGCGTGCATTCCGGGACCCACGCCGATGCATTCTTCCACTTCGAAGATAACGGACTAACGATCGATCGCTTCGCCCCGGAACGTTACCTGGGGATGGCGGCGGTGGTGGACCTGAGCGCGAGGTTTTCCGAGTCGTTAGGCGAAATTACGATCGCTGACCTGGAGCCGGCGGCGGCCGCGCCGCGGCTTTTGCTCAAGACCGGAGCTTGGCCGGATTCGAGCAGGTTTCCGTCAGCCATCCCGGTCCTGGCGGAAGGAGTGGCGGCCTGGATGCAGAGTCGTGGGGTGAAATTGCTCGGGCTCGATCTGCCTTCGGTCGACGCCATTGACTCGAAAGATCTGCGCAATCATCACGCGCTGGCCGCGGCCGACATCGCGATTCTCGAGGGACTGGACTTGAGCGAGGTCGAAGCGGGCGTCTACACGCTGGCGGCGCTGCCCCTGAAAATCATGGGCGGTGACGGCGCGCCGGTGCGCGCCGTTCTCTGGCGGGAAGAGTGAGCGTGAGCGGCCATTGGCTCGAGCGCCCGGGGACGAAGTGGGCGGTGCTTTGCCTGATCGCCGGATTTTTTGTCATCACGAATCTGCCCTGGACGCTGGACGACTACGACCAGGCGAAGCAGGCCTACACTTCCTTCGAAATGGTGGGCCAGGGGCACTGGCTTTACCAGCATACGCCTAACGAGAGCGTGGCGACGAAGCCGCCGCTCGTCGGCTGGATCTCGGCCGGGCTTTTCGAGGTGACCCGCTGGTGGGAGATGGCGTGGCGGTTGCCGTCTTTCGCTGCCGCACTCGTTTTGCTTTGGTTGGCCGCGCGCGAAGCGACCGAGGCCTATGGCGTGGTGGGCGGGTTGGTTGCGCTCAGCGCGGTCGGCCTGAATCTGCTCACACCCCGCCTCGCCACGCTGGTGCGGACGGATATGCCGTTGGCGCTGGTGACTTTTCTCATCGGCGCGCAGATCTGGCGCAAAATCCGCCGGGCGGAGACCTGGACGAGGCGCGACCGGGTGATCGCTTTCGTTTTGCTGGCCAGTGCGATGTTAATCAAGGGGCCAATCATCTACGCCTTCATCCTGCCGGGGTTGATCGTTTATCAATTCCTCCACCGCAAAGGCGGCGCGCCGAGCGGGTGGAGCGGCTGGTGGCCGTGGATTCTCTCACTGGCGGTTTTTCTGGCCTGGGCCATTGGCGGCATCGTTAGGCAAGAAGATTTTTATGAAATCGTGGTGATCCGGGAATTTGTCGGGCGTTTCAGCGAGACGGTGCACAAATCGCAGCCGATCTATTTCTATTTCCCGCATCTCCTGCACAAGTTCGCGCCCTGGAGCCTGCTTCTCATCGGCCTGACGATTTTCTTCTGGCGGCGGCGGGAGCGGCTCTCCCTGCAAATGAAGCCGGCCACGGTCTGGCTGGTCTGCTGGAGCGTGGGCGGTTTGCTCCTGATGTCAGTTATCCCGTCGAAGCGAGTGGATCGGATTTTCCCGATCCTGCCTCCGCTGTGTCTTTTGTTAGGCGCGCAGGTCGCGTGCGCTTTTGAGAAGGACCGATGGCGGGCCAAAGTCGGGCCCTGGGTCGGAGCTTCGCTCGTTTTTGCGGTGCTCTTCATCGGCGGTTATGCGGCTTTCAAACTCGGCACGGCGCGGCGGGAGCGGAGCGACGCGCTGGTGCAATTTTCGTGGCGGGTGCGGGCGGAAGCGACGGAGCGGAACTGGCGTTATGCGGTCGTGGGCGGACGCGAGGAAGGGATGCTGCTTTACCTGCGGCGCGACCATTTTCTCTCGCCTAACGACGCCGTAGCGCAATGGAAGGCGGGCCAGCTCGATGCCCTGGTGGTGCGGAACCAGCCGGCGCGGGCCTGGCTGGATTTGTTACCGGGGGCGAAGCTGCAGCTGGTTTCCGAGAAGGCGCACAACCTGCCGCGGTATTCGCTTTTCGTGCGGACGCCGACGGCGGATTAGACGCCTCTCCTGCGCTTGCTCCTAATCCTGCTCCTGATCTCGCTTTGATTCGGATTATGAGCAGGAGTAAGAGCAGGATTAGGATCGAAGGGAACGAAACCCGCCCTCGACATCGCCGCCTCAGCCGATACGCTCCCCCGAGCGTGTTTGCCTAACGATTCCATGGAGTTTCCCAAGTCTGAGATCGAAGCCCTCTGGTGCCCGTGGCGGGTGGAGTATTTCGAGCTCGAAAATCGCAATCCTGATTTTCTGGCCGAGGCCGGGCGGGCGAGCGACGACGCCGCTCACCTCGTGCTGACCCGGCGGAAAAATGTTTTCCTGATGATGAACCGCTATCCCTACGCGGTCGGGCACCTCATGGTCGTGCCCTACCGGAAGACGGCGGATCTGAGGTCGTTAGGCGAGAATGAAATCCTCGAGCTTTGGGGCCTGGCGGTGCACGCCCAGGCTCTCCTGCGCGCGACGATGAAGGCGCAGGGCTTTAACCTCGGGCTCAATCTCGGCACCGCCGCCGGCGCCGGGGTGGCGGATCATCTCCATTTGCATATTGTGCCGCGCTGGAATGGGGACACGAATTTCATGCCGGTCCTCGGCCGGCACCGGCTTCTCTCCGAGGGACTGCAAACGCTTTACGAGAAATTGATCGCGGCCCAGGCCAGCCTAACAAATTAAGCAAATGCCGACCGACTCGACCAACCCGACCTGGATCGAAGCGCCCCCGCCGAAAAAGAGCGGCATGGGCTGCGCGGGCAAGGGCTGTCTTTTTCTCGTCGCCTTCGCTCTCCTCACGGTGGTGGTCATCGGCCTTGGCGGCTACCTGCTTTTCTCGGGCGGATCGAAGCCAACGCCGTTGCCGATTGAAGACCTGCCGCCCGCGCAACTGGCCGAAGTGCAGGAGCGGGTGGACCAGTTTCAAACCGCGCCGACGAGGCCTTCCTACACCCCGACTCCCACGGCTGCGCCGGAGGCGACGGGCGAGGCGACCCCCGAGCCCGCGGCTACCCCGGATACCGGACGGCGACTCACCTTCTCGGGCAGCGAGATCAACGGTTTGATTTCGGCCAATCCGAAGTCGCGCGGGCACGCCTACGTCTCCGTGAGCGGGAATACGGCGCAGGTGCAGATGAGTATTTCCTCCGACAAAGTGCCGGGATTTCCGAAAGGCTATTTGAACGGCAGCTTCACCATCACGACGGATGGACCGACCGCGATCAATTCACTCCAGGTCTCGAAAATTCAGGCGAACGGATTTCCGGTGCCCTCCGGAGTGCTCTCGATGTCCTATCGCGGACAATCTATTCTCGGGATCGCGATGGATGCAGCTGCGCCCTACAACGTCAGCACGGCGGAGATTCGCGACGGCGTGGTAATTCTGCGTTAGCCGAAAACGATCGCGCCGGCTTGGTAGGGCGAGACTCCGTCGAGCCGAACGAGGTAAATCGCCGCCAACCGCTGCGTCTGGCTCGACGGAGTCTCGCCCTACCAGGAGGCGCCGGCCTAGCCTAACGACTCGCTATGGCTTGATGATTTCGCGGACGAAGACGTTGAGTTGGCCGTCGGATTGGCGGCGCACTTCGGTGATTTCGTAGGGCCGCGCGCCGTCGCGGCTAAGGGTGGTACCGGGATCGGGCAAGGGCGCTCCGGCTGGGTAATCGACGATGACGCGGAGGTTGCGCGCGGGGCCGCCTCCCTGGCCGGTGGTCGGACGCAGGACGGCGCGGTTGGCGTCGGCAAAGTTGACCACGAACTGCCCGGTTAGATAAACGCGTTCGCCGCGGAGGCCATTGCTCGCGACTTCGCGCAGCCCGGCGGGGTCGAGCGTCCGGCCGGTCGGGGCCGTGCCAGGTGCGAAGGTTTTCCAGGTCGCGCCCGTGGTCGAGGTCAAGGCGACGGCGGGTGAGGCCGCCGTGACCGGCAGGGCGCGCATGACGGTGGGCTCGGGCGCAGCCTGGGACGTCGCCACCGCCCCGCCTGGAGATTCGTTAGGCTGAAGATCGGACGCCGTCACAGGTTGCGCGCGCGGCGCTTTGAGCGGAGTGCCCGCGGGGCGCGCCACCGCGACTTTCTCACCTTCCAGGGAAGAGGGGGGTTTTCGAGTCGGGCGCAGCGGAACAGCGCTCGGTTCGTCGTCCAGCGGAACGGCGGGTTCCACCCGAACGAGGGCATCTTCCGGCGGCGGGGCGCTCTTCGCCGGCGGGAGGCCGACGATGGGCAGCGCACTGCTGGCCGGGGCCAGCCGCGATCGGTAACC
>JBKJNW010000066.1:0-4255 GCA_046593335.1 Chthoniobacterales bacterium
AACCTCGCTTATCGCGCGGTCACGCCGAACGCCGACGAACGGCGCTCGGTCGAGGAAGCCTTTGCCCGCTCCGTCCTCTGGGGGTTCAAGGTCGAGGCGGAGGAGAAAGACCGCGTCCTGGTCGATGCCACCGCCTTCCTTCTGCACGACGCCCATGGCGTGGCGGAGAAATTAAAGGCGAAAAAACAGGGCGACTACAAGGTCGACGACGCGCGCTCGGCCCCTTATCTCCCCCTAACGAAAAGCTTCCCGAAGAACACCGAGTTTGAAGCCACCCTCACTTTCACCGGCCAGCCCACCGGAGACTGGATTCGCTCGGTCGTGCCCAGCCCCGAGGCCGTCACCGTTCGTGAACATCATTTCTTCGTCGAATTGCCCGACGACGGCTATCAGCCGCGCATCTTCGATTCGCGCTCCGGCTTTTACGCAATGACTTACGCGGATTACGCGACCCCGATTCAGGAGCCGCTCCAAAAACGCTTTCTCGTCCGGCACCGTTTGCGCAAGAAGGATCCGGCCGCGGCCATGAGCGAGCCAGTCGAGCCGATCGTTTACTGCGTCGATCGCGGCGCGCCGGAGCCGGTTAAGTCGGCCCTGATCGAGGGCGCGTCCTGGTGGAATCAGGCCTTCGAAGCCGCCGGTTACCAGAACGCCTTCCAGGTCAAAGAACTGCCGGAAGGGGCCGACCCGATGGACCTGCGCTACAACGTGATCGAGTGGGTGCACCGCTCCACCCGCGGCTGGTCCTATGGCATGAGCATCATCGATCCACGCAGCGGCGAGATCCTGAAAGGTCACGTCTCGTTAGGCTCGCTCCGTGTCCGGCAGGATTTTCTCATCGCGCAGGGGCTGGTCGAGGCCTACGCCGACGGCGCCACGCCCGACCCGCGTTTGCTCGAGCTCTCGCTCGCCCGCCTCCGGCAGCTGGCTGCGCACGAGGTTGGCCACACCCTTGGGTTGCAGCATAACTTCGCCGCCAGCACCCAGGATCGCGCCTCGGTCATGGATTATCCGCCGCCTGTCGCGACGATCGACCCGAAGGGCGAAATCGATCTCAGCCAGGCCTACGCCACTGGCATTGGCGCCTGGGACAAGCGCACCATTCTTTACGGCTACCAGGATTTCGCGGGCGGGACTAACGAATCGGACGCGCTCGGCGCCATCCTGCGCGAGAACATCGCGAAAGGATTCCGTTACCTGACCGATGCTGACGCCCGCCCGCCGGGCAGCGCCCACCCGTTCGCGCATCTCTGGGATAGCGGCGCCTCCGCGGTCGACGAACTCAATCGCGTGGTCAAGGTGCGCGCGCTCGCCTTGAGCCGGCTGGGCGAGAAAAACATTCCGCCGGGCGCGCCCATGGCCACGCTCGAGAACGTGCTCGTGCCGGTCTACCTGATGCATCGCTTCCAGGCGGAAGCCGCAACCAAGCTGATCGGCGGCGTGAACTACACCTACGCCGCGCGCGGTGACGGCCAGCCGCCTAACGAGCCGCTCCCGCCGGAGCAACAGCGCGCCGCGCTCACCGCCGTGCTGCAGACTCTCCGTCCCGATTTCCTGGAGATGCCTGCGAAGCTGGTTGCACAATTGCCGCCGCGTCCGCCCGGTTATCCTCGCGAACGCGAATCGTTCGATTCCCACACCGGTCTGGTCTTCGACCCGCAGGCCGCGGCCGAGAGTTGGATCAGTGCGGAACTCGATCTTCTCCTCCATCCGGAGCGGCTCGCCCGGATCGTGGCGCAAAATGCTGCCGCGCCGCAGGGACCGTCAGTCCCGGAAGTTTTCAACGCGATTCTGCAAACCGCCGAGCGCAGCGGCAGCCTGAACGGCCGGCAAAGCGAAATTGCCCGCGCCCTAGAAAAACAATTCCTGATTCAGCTTCTGCAACTCGCGCTCAACCGCGAGATCGAGCCGCAGGTCAGCGCCTATGCCTTGCGCGAGATCGCAGAATTGGAAACGAAATGGAAAGCGCGCGCGACCAGCGACCCGGCGGAAATGGCGCAGAACGCCTGGCTGCTCTCCCAGATCGATCAGTTCCACCGCGATCCCAAGGCCCTCGAACTCCCGAAGCCGCCGCGCATCCCGGATGGCTCGCCGATTGGGACGGAGGAGTGACCGAAAATACCTAACGAACTACTCCGCGCTGATCTCGTGCAACACTTCCGCCGGAGTCCAGGCGTTGCCGCGCCAGATCTTCACAATCCTGCCCTTCCGGTCGACCAGTGCCGTCGCGAGACTGTGGGAGATGGTGCCGGATTCGGGTTGGACCAGGACAGAAAACCCTTTCGTTAGGCCTTGAATCTCCGCGGGCTCACCGGTCGCGAAGGTCCAGATGGCGGGGTCCCCACCGGCGTGCTGCGCGTATTGCTTCAGGACCTCAGGAGTATCGAATTGCGGATCGAAGCTGATGCTAAGCAGGCGCGTCGCCGCGACGGAGCCGGAGGCGGCTTGGATTGCCTTTTGCAGCTCCGCGAAATTCTGCGACATCCGCGGGCAGAAGTTGGGAATTGGGCAGCGGGTAAAGATGAAGGTGAGGACGAAGGGATGACCGCGAAAGCTCTCGAGCGTGACCGGTTTTCCATCCTGATCGCGCAACTGAAAGGCCGGCATCTGGTCCCCCTCGTGCAAACGATTATACTTCGCGCCTTCCGCACTCAGTGAGAGCGTGGGTTGTGGGGTGGGCAAATGCAGTCGGGCCGGATCGATTTTGGCGACGCGATCGATCCACGAATCCTGCTGGGTAACGTTCAAGCGAAACGAAATCGCATCCCCCATTTTCAGAGTCGCGATCTCGCTCTCGTCGCGGGCGATAAACGGCATCGTCATCGAAGGCATGAAGCCGGGGATGTTTTCGTGTTCGATCTGGACCGTGCTGTGATCGGGCGCGAAGCCGCGCACGAGTCCGCGAGCCTCATATTGCCGCGCGCTGGCCGGGTTCTGATCCGATCGGCCGCAGCCTGACCAGGCGACGGCACTACCAAAAACCAGCGCAAGGGCCGCGGAGCGCTGAAGGAAACTTCTCACGCCCTACTAGAAGCGCGGCCCGAAATCGTTCCACAAGATTCGTCGATGATCTTGATCCAGATCAAGGCGGCTCTGCTCGGACGTCGCTACCTAAGAGACATGACAAACCTCAAAGCCGCGATAGCCGCACCCTATGACTGCCATGCAAGAAGGGTATTAGACGGCTTCGTTTCCGAACAGGAGAGAAGCCGATCCATGAAAACTTCAAGCCGTCGATCCATTTTCCGAATCGCGCTCGGTTGTAGCGCGCTTCTTATTTTCGTTGCCGGCTGTGCGAGGGCGCCGCAAGTCCCGCCGAAGACTGTCACGATCGAGGCCAACGACAAGATGAAGTATGACGTGACCGCGATCGAGGCGAAGCCGGGCCAACAAATTGTCGTGACGCTCAAGAATGTGGGGACGACTCCGAAGTTTTCCATGGGGCACAATTTCGTCCTGCTCGACCGCATCGTGAACGAGCAGAACGTGATGAGGTTCCTGGACGCGGCCTCCACGGAAGCTGCACACGACTACGTTCCGCCAGGCAACAAAGACGTGATCGCACACTCCAAGCTGCTCGGGCCCGGCGAGACCGACACGGTCACGTTCAACGCCCCGCAGATTCCGGGCGATTACCTCTACCTCTGCTCCTTCCCCGGCCACTACGCGCAGGGCACCAAGGGCATCCTGACCGTGAAACCCTGATTTACACCACCCAAGAAAGCCCAACCCAATGAAGATCCAAATCAACAAGATATTACCGGTCGCGTTCCTTGCCATGGTGACGCTCTTACCGATCGCCTGCAACAAAGGCGGGACCGCCGGCAAGGCTCAGCTGAGCAGCGAAGACGCAGCCAACGCGCAAGCCTCCTACGTCCCGCCGGGACAGAAGGATGAATATTATCTCTTCTATTCTGGCGGCCATTCCGGTCAGGTTTTCGTCGCGGGCATCCCCTCGATGCGGCATCTCGTGACCATCCCGGTCTTCTCGCCCTCCTCAGGCACCGGCTATGGCTACGATTTGGCCACGAAGAAGATGATGGGTGATTACACCTGGGGTGATGTCCACCATCCGGGCCTCTCGCAAACCGACAGCGAGTATGACGGGCGTTGGCTTTTCGTGAACGACAACGCCAACAACCGCGTCGCGCGGATCGATCTGCGCGACTTCAAGACGAAGGAAATCCTCGGGCCAATCCCGAACTCGATGGGAAACCATGGCTCCTCGTTCGTGACGGAGAACACGGAATACATT
>JBKJNW010000258.1:0-7467 GCA_046593335.1 Chthoniobacterales bacterium
GATTTCGAAGAAGAGGGTCGGCCGATCTTCCAGCGGCTTGGAAAAGATCTGGAGCAGATAACCCTCCTCATCGCGATCGATCAGGACGCCGAGTTTCTGCAACGGTGCGAGGTCTTCATCGATCTTGCCGACACGATCGAGCACGGTCTCGTAATAACTGGCCGGGATGTTGAGAAACTGGATCCCGCGCGCTTGCAGCTCGGTCACGGTCGCAACGATGTCCTTGGTCGCGATCGCGACGTGCTGCACGCCTTCGCCGCCGTAGAAATCGAGATACTCTTCCACCTGCGACTTCTTTTTTCCTTCGGCCGGTTCGTTAATCGGGAACTTCACGAAGCCGTTGCCGTTGCTCATGACCTTGCTCATGAGCGCGGAATATTCAGTCGATATATCCTTGTCGTCGAAGGTGAGGATGTTGCGAAAACCCATCACCTCTTCGTAGAACTTGACCCAGGGATTCATCTGGTTCCAGCCGACGTTGCCCACGCAATGATCGACGTACTCGAGCCCGGTCGAGGCGGTCTCGTAACCCGGATCCCATTTCACGTAGCCGGGAATGAAGGGGCCTTTGTAATTTTGGCGTTCGATAAAAAGATGAACGGTGTCGCCGTAGGTGTGGATGCCACTGATCACGACTTCGCCTTGGTCGTCGGTCATTTTTTTCGGTTCGAGATAACTCTTGCCGCCCCGTTTGGTCGTTTCTTTCCAGGCTGACGTGGCGTCCTGCACGCGGAGGGCGAGCACCTTCACGCCGTCACCATGCTTGTGGATGTGATCCGAGATCGGGCCTTCCGGCCGCAGCGGCGTGGTCAGAACAAAGGTGAGTTTATTCTGCCGGATGGCGTAGCTGGCGCCGTCTTTCATGCCGGTCTCGGGCCCGGCGTAGGCGAGGCTTTGAAAGCCGAAAGCGGTCTTGTAGAAATGCGCGGCCTGTTTGGCGTTACCGACATAGAATTCGACGTAATCGGTTCCCTCGAGCGGAAGGAAATCGGTCTGCGCAGCGGTCGCGGTTTTCGGTGCTTCGAGTGTGGTTTCCATAAGAACTCTCCAAGGATTGCCCACCTAACGACACGCGCGGCGGGGTTGGCTAAATTATAAGGGCGGCTCGCTCTTCCCGCAATCGCTAGAATGCGAAGCCGAAACTGAAATGGAAGGCGCCGAAGGCCTCATTCTCTTTCGGATTGGGATTTACCCCATAATCCAGCCGCACCGGGCCGATCGGCAGGTTGTAACGCAGGCCGACGCCGATGCCGTAACGCAGATCGTTCAACCCCGGATCGCGCGCGTCGGGGAGGAGGTTGCCGGCGTCGACGAAGACCGCGCCTAACAATTCCCCGTAGATCGGAAAAGTGTACTCGACGTTAAAGATGCTGTAGAACTCGCCGCCGATCGGGTTACCCCGCCCGTTATGCGGCCCAAGATCGCGCTCGGAAAAGCTCCGCACCGTCGTGCTCCCGCCGCTGAAGAAACGCTCGTCGATCGGAATCGCGTAGGCCGGATTTACCCCGGAGGTATTGAGCGGATAAGCGATGCCGGCGCGCGCACCGAAGGCGAGCAGACTGCGCTCGAACCATTTCTGCAGGCTCGATTTCTGCAAATCCTCGCCGGTGAGCTGCACCGGATCGGGCGCAAAGGAAAGATAGTAGCTCGCACGGCCCGTCGCCCGGATCAGGTCGATGTCGCTCCCGAACGCGCCCGAGGCAAAATCGACCGTGTTGTCGAAAACGAATCCGCGCGGCGCGACGAGCGGGTTTTTGCGCAGGTCGAGCGTCTGGGTGAAACCGACCGAGCCGATGAAATACGAGGTCTCCCCGAGCAAGGGCTGTTTGATGCCGCTGCCCGTGATGTTCTCATGGCGACCGCCGAAAACGAGACCAATCGAATAGGCGTCGCTGATCTGGCGCCGGAGGGTGACCCGGCCGCCGAGTTCGAACTTGGAGTAGCCGTCGTAATCGAAAGAGAGCGCTGCCAGGCGCAATTCCAGGCCGAAGCCGGTGTTAAAGAGATAGGGATCCGCAAACAGGATCTCGCCCTTGTAACTGCGCTGGGTGTATTCGACCGAGGTCGTAATCGGCCTTCCGAAACCGAAGAGATCGCGATTGGCGTAGGACGCACCCACGATCGCGCCCTCGTAGGAGCCGTATCCGATCGAGAACCCGAACTCCTGCGGCTTGGCTTCCTCGAGATTGATATCGAGTCGCAGCTCGTTCTCGTTCACCGGCGTGGGCTTGATCTTAAGGATATTGAACAGACTCGTCCGCATCAGGGTGCGGAAACGTTTATCCAGCACTTCGGGGCTGAAGGGCTTGCCGCGCAGATCCTTGAACCGGTTCGTCAAGTAACTCGGCCGCAACTGCCGCGTACCCGTCACCGTGATCCCGTCGAAGTAATAAACCGGTCCCGGCTGCACCGTCACCCGCACCGGCACCTTCCCATTGATCGCGAGCGTCGGGTCGCCGACCGCGTCGACCTTCACCGCGTAGTAGCCGCGTGTTTTGAAATAAGATTGCAGCCGCCGCGGGATATCGGCCAGGCGCGCCTCGGTGTAGGGCTGCCGGAGCAGATCGAGCAACTGTCCGCGCAGTGCTTCGCCGCCGTAGATGGTCGGCCCGACGAAGTTGATGTGACCGAAGAAATATTTCCGCCCTTCGTGAATCACGATCCGCGCCTCGACCAGGTCGGGCTGGACATAGCGATAGGTCGGCGGCTCAACCGCGGCCTCGACGAAACCTTCCGAGATGTAATAGCGCTGCACCAGGTCAACGCCTTCCTCCACGTCGGCCGGCACGAACGGCAGGAGCGCGGTCGCCTTGGAGTAACGCGAGCGCGTCGGCCCGACCGCATAGTCGAACAGCTTATCGTTAGGCAACTGCCCGCTCCCGATGAACACCACCTGGCCCAGGTGAACCAGCGGCCCTTCGGAGACATCGAGCCGGAAACCATTCCCGGAGACGATGGTGTAGGAGACGTTGACCTTGGCGTAGCCGTGTTTCTTGTAAAAGAGCTCGAGGAAAAACGCCGCGTCATCCGCCCGCGCCGCGCTCAGGCCCTGCTCGGCGATAAAGGTGAGCTGTTCCTTGAGTTGGGAGCGCAGTTCTTTGTCGTCAAAAGCAGTGTTGCCGCGGATTTCCAGGTTGGCCTGCTGCGCGACCTTTTCCTGCACCTTCGCCGTCTCCTTTTTCTGCTTTTCCTGCTGCTCCTGTTGCGGCAACTTCACCGCGTTCTGGCCCACGACCGAGCCGATCGTTAGGCCAAACAGGATGAGTAAGACCAGCACGCACGAATGTGGGAGGGGCCTTTGCGCCCCGATTCCCGGCGTGGCCGCGCTGTTTGATCGGGGCACAAAGCCCCCTCCCACACTTGGCACACTCTTCCTCTGCAGTTTCATAGCCTAACGGAACCGAATCAGATACTTCACCTGCCCGCGGAAGCCGCCGGCTACGCCGAGATCGCCGACCAGGACGACGTGATCGCTCACCTTGTATTTCGCGGTCGCAGTCTGCTCGCCCGTCCGCGGATCTGCGCCGCTGAATTCCACGCTCAAACGGTTGAAGATCGAATCGGTTTTCGGTTCTGCGCCGCCGCTTTTCTTGAAAATCTTGCGGTAGAGTTCCTTCCCGAGCAGGAGGATGGCGCGGCTGGCGAGGACGTTCCCGCCACCGGTCAATTCTTCCCGTGTCGTGCCGGTGGCGAGGAGCGAAATGATCTCCTCCTGCGGCAGCGGCGGCTCGCTGCTGAAGACCGCCTGGGGCGAATTTGCTGTCCCGTAAATGTAAACGTGAATGGTGTAGTCGCGGATGAGCGATTCGCCCTGCAATTCGATCCGCGGGTTGAGCGGATCGTCCGGATCGAAATAAAGGAACCCGAGCCGGATCGAGAGCGTGCTGAACGGCAGCGTGGCATCGAAACTATCCAGCCGCACCTGACCCTGAAGCTGGGGATGCAGGCCGGTTCCCGTCATTCTCATATCGATCACGGCCTCGCCGCTCGCGAGATTTCCCCGGATCAAAAACGGATCCTTGCTCTTGATCACGATATCGAATTTCCAATCGCGCAACGGCGGATTGGGAAAGGAAAGGCTGGGCGCCGCGGAAGGCGGTTCGGGTTGAGGCGCGGGTCGTCCCGGGAGTCCGATTGGGATAATCTCGATCTCTTTCAGGAAGCGGCTGTTCGTCGTTAGCACCTGCCCGGTTACGCTCGCGCTGTTGAGCGGGCCTTCGACTTTGATGTCGGCATCGACGCGCGCAGTCAGGTTGTCGTTCCGCGCCACGAGCACGCTCTTCGCATTCAGCCGCAGATCGAAATTTGGCTCAGTTAGTTTCGGAAAGGTGATCCGGCCGGAGAGCGTGAACGGTCCGCCGGCGAGGTCGCCGCCGAAGCGGTCGAAGCTGAGGGTGTTGTCGCGAAAGTTAAGCAACCCCTTGAAGTTCGTTAGGGCAGGAAGCGTCGCGTTCTCGAAGCGCGCGACGTTGATATTCATGTCGGCTGAGCCGCTCAGGTTGGGCTTGGCGATGGTGCCGCCGACGTTCACGTTCAAGGCCAGGCTGCCATCGAGCTGGCGCAGGGCCGGCACGAACTCGCGCACGAAATTCATCGAGCTGCGCGGCATCTCGACCTTGGCGTTGATCGGCGTCTGGTCGTCCAGCTTCTTCTGCGCGATTACCTCCGCCACATTGAGCGGCAATTGCGCAGTGACCTGTACCGGCTGGATGAGCGGCTGCTTAATTGTGCCGCTCGCGTTCAGGCGGTTGTCCCGGAGGCGGAGCGAGAGATTGATGTCGGTCGGTTTGAGCTGTTTGGCGGCGTCGGCGCGGAGGCTCTGCAGGGTGAGGTCGACACTTGCCTGGAGCTGATCGAGCGACCCCTTCGCGTCGAGTTTGACGCTCAATTGCCCCGCCACCGGCGGCTCCTTGCCCAGGTCGCGGAAGAGCTTGGCAAGATCGAGGTTTTCCGATTGGAAACTGACGTTCACCGCCCCGTTAGTTGGAAACAGCTTGCGATCCGTCCCGAGATTGCTCCAGGTGAATGGAAGCGAAGCGTAAGCAGTCGCATACTTCGCTTCGCCCTGGTCGATCTGGATCTCGCTCACCTCAAGCGTCGATCCCTTCGCCGTCAGGCTCGAGGTGAAACTCAACTTGTCGCTCCCGAGAAATATGATCGGGACGTTCAATTCCTCGCGCGTGTAGTGCGCCTCGACGTTCGCCTTCAGGTGCTCGAGATCGGCGTATCGGCCGTTTTCCAGCTTGAGATCAAGGTCGCCGACGTTCTTAAAAGTCGACACCTCACCGCGCCCATTCCAGTTCACGACTAACGAACCCGCCAGCGGCGTTTTCTTTTTCTCGGTCGCGAGGAGGGGCTCAAAGGTCGAGAGATCCGTTAGGTTTGCGGTCACCCCGCCGGCATACTTGAACGGCTTCTGTAGCTCGACCGTGCCGTGGGCGTTGATGTAATCCTTCTCATTCAGGGTCGCGGTCAGATCGTTCAGGAAAGCGGTATTGTTCGCGATCGCGGTTTGCGCGCTGAGTTGTTTGATGACCAGCTTCTGCGCCGTAATTTTGCGGCCGTAGAGATTGATTTGCCCGTTCGCCACCCCGCCGCGGATGCGGACGTTGCCGTCGGCTTGTAATTCTCCACTCACCTTGCCCGTAGCATCGTCTTTCCAGTAATCGGCCAGTTCTGGCGCGCGGAAAGTAAGCTGCAGGTCCGCCGGCTGTTCGGTGGGGCGAGACTCCGTCGAGCCAGGCGGTGGCAACTGATAAGTCCCCCTAACGACAAGCGAATTCGCCTTTCGTTGCACCGAAACCGGCGCGAGCGACACCTTCGCGCCGTCGCTCGTGATCTGCGCACTGACAGTGTCGATCACATACTGGTCGTAGCGCACGTCGTTCAACTGCGCCTCGATCGACGAGCTTAGATTCGCGTGATACGGCTCCTCGGTCGCGTCGGTGGCGGGCAATTTTTTCGTCGCAACGATTTTCGCGGTCAGCGAGTTCACCGCCGCTTTGTCGAACCCGATCAGGTCGCCCTTCGCGTCCAAGTTCAGCCGGGCAATCGACTGATCGGTCTTGATCGTGCCGGTCGCCTGCAGGCTGCCGGTCACGGGTGGGTCCATGAAAGCGGTCAACTCCTTCAAATTCGGAGCATCCACGTTCAGCTTGAGATCGCCCGGCGTGCGCCGAAAGCCTTCCGTCGTTTTCGGCAACTGCACCGTCCCGCTCAACTGCACATGATTCATCCCACGATCGATCCGCGCTTCGCGCACCGTCGCCGTGCCCTTGTCGGCCACGACGTCGAGGCCCACATGATCAAGCGTGACTCCGCTCTGCTGCACGTTATCGACCTGCGCCGATATCGTCCCGGCCCAGGTCTGGGGCGAATCGAGCGTTCCTTTCCAACCCATCGCGAAATTTTTCACGTCGCCCCCCAGCGCGCCCGCCGGTCGCCCGAAATACTCGCTCAATTGCCCTAACGAAATGTCGGAAGCCTTCACTTTCGTCGTCGTGTCGAAAGACGACTTCGTCGTGTTCAGGCCGATATTCCCCTCGATCTTCCCCTTCCCGACCGAGCCCGTCACCTGTAGCTCGAGTTTCCCTTTGCCCGCCTTCGAGGCGTCGATATTGACCGTCTGGAACGTATGTCCTTCGTCGAAGGTCAGGTTGCGCAGGAAGAGGTTCTTATTCGCGTAATTGGTGGTGGCGGTGATCTCCTTCCAGTCGTGCACGTTCGGGATTTGCAGCCGGTCGATCCGCAACGCGCCTTCCTTATCCGGGTAAAGCCCGATGTTAAAATCGCGCAGGATCGTGTCCTTAACCTCGCTCCGTATCGTCAGGTTCACGTTGCTCACCTGCAAACGCTCCGGAAAATAGGCCGGCAAACTGATCTTCTGGTTCTCCGGCGGCGGGGTCGGCGTGGCCAGCGGCGCCTTCGAGGGATCGATCACCGCGGTCACATTGCGCACTTCGATATCCTTCAGGAAATCCGACATGCCGTGAAAAAGCAGATCCGTCAGGCTGTAATCCGCGCGGATGAGATCGGCATCGAGCGACTGCACCGCTGAGGGGCCGGTGGGTGTGGCGTGCACGTTGCGCAGGGTGATTCCCCCAAGGACGTTGCCTTCGACCCGAAAATCGAGCTTCAGATTCTGCCCCGCCGCGATCTTGACCGCCGCCGTGTGCAAAACCGAGCGCAGAATCGGGGCATGAAAGACCAGCAGCAGCAGGAAAATTGTTCCGAGGGCGATGAGGAGCCAACGAAGCCAACTTCTGCTGCGGTGCCGTTGGATATTGTTCTCTCCATCGTCGCCCACGAGTTTCGTAACCTAATTTCCGCACCCTATATTCGCAAACCGGACGCCTCCTGCGTCCTGCTACTTGGAAGAAGCTTCTCCCCGGCTTATTTTGGCGTCCGCTTTGCAAGCGGCCCGAAACACCATGACGCCTGAAAAATTCTTCGATTACCTGGAGGGGA
>JBKJNW010000260.1:0-28751 GCA_046593335.1 Chthoniobacterales bacterium
GCCGAAAACAAGATCGCCGACTACGAGCGGACGAGCGGCAAATTCCTGCGCCTGCTCGAAACGATGGATGGCAAACAACCGGGCGACCCGGTGAAAGCCGCGGACGCCATCATCGCCGCAGTCGAATCCGAAACCCCGCCGCTCCGGCTCGTGCTCGGAAAATATGCGCACGACAAGGTCCGCAAGAAATTGCTCGCGACGGAGCGCGAGCTATCTGCGTGGGAGCAGGTCGGTCTGCAAACCGAATTCACCGCCGCCCGATGAAACATCTCCTCCTTTCCCGATCCCTTTTGTTTGTCGCGCTCACGAGCCTGCTCGCTTCCTGCGCGACGCCGCAGATCAGTTCGCGCGCGATTAAAAACTCCGAGCCGCGCGCGGCCGCGCTCCTCGCCGCGGCCCGGGAGACAAACGGAGGAAAAGCTTTCTCGAAAGTGCGCGACCTGAGCGTGCGTTACGAAGGGCAGTGGGCGTCGATCGGTCCGCGCTTCCAGCCCGTTCTCTCCGACACAAAATTCCGGCGCGGCTCGGAGGAGCGTCTGCTCGTGCAGGAACGCCTCATGGCGCAACTGCACACCGGACCCGGCGGCTCGAAACGCGTCCTGCGCACGCCCGGGAAAGTGACGGTGGAATATAACGGCGTCCCTTCCGCGGATGGAGAAGTGCAAAGCGCCGCCGCCCTCGTCGCCGACGCTTACACCATGTTTCTGCTCGGGCCGTTCTACTTCGACCGGCCGGGCGTTGTCCTTTCCCTGGCCGGGGAAACAACCGTCGACAACGCCGTTTGCGATCAGGTTCTCGCCATCCTCCGCCCGGGCTTTGGCTCGGCGGAGGAAGACCGCGTCGTCCTCGCGATCGATCGCGCGAGCCAGCGGCTCCGTCGCGTGCGCATGACCTTGAACGGCCTCGAAAGCACGCGCGGCGCGGAGGTCGACGTCACTTTTCGCGAGTTTCGCACCATCGCAGGGGTCGTCTGGCCGACCGATTTCGACGAACGAATCCGGGTGCCGTTTCAACTCCACGCCCACCATTGGCGGATGCTTGGCCTGACGATCAATCGCGGGTTCCGAGCCGCCGACCTAACGAGCAGCGAGTGGCGCGGCCGCGCCGCCCTTCCCGCCTCGCCGCTGGACGGCGCCCGTTAAAAAACGAGCACCTGGTATCCGTCGTCGATCAGCTTCTTGAAGCTGGGGTGGCCCTTGAACTCATCGATCAACGGAATGTTTGCCGCCTTGATCTTGTCCGTCATTTCGTAGGCACCGGCGCAATAGCTGCAGGCACCTTCCAACTGCCCTCGCACTTTCTCGAAAAGCTCGTTGTATTTGTGATCCTTGGCCGCAAAGGCCGCCGCCGCCTGGGTGCCGGCGCCGTCGAATACGATCTTGGCCGATTCGGAGTCCCCTTCTTTCGCGTATTCGTAGGCGCCCATGAAGGCGTTTACGACGCGTCCCATACTCTCGTGTGTGTCGCCGGCGGCGAGGATGATGAATGCTGCTTTGGCCATGATTTTTTCCTCCAGTTAAACTGAGATGCCTAAGGGATACGTGCGGTCCGCCGCTGGTGGACGGGAAGCGCGCGCTGGCTGCGAGTTGCGAACCATCAGCGCGATGATGCGCCTGAGCCGAAGAAAATGCCTCCGCGTACTCGGCGCCGGTGCCGGCGCGGTCGCTCTCGGCTCCAGGAGCATCTGGGCAGAAAGCATCAAGACCATGAAAACAAAACCCAAAGCCGTCGTCCTCGACGTCATCGAAACCTGCTTTGCCATCGATTCGTTAGGCGAAAATCTGCAGGCGCTCGGTCTGCCGGAGGGCTCGCTCAAGGTCTGGTTTCCGCGCCTCCTGCGAGATGCTTTCGCCCTCCAGGTCACCGGCACCTACAAACCTTTCGGCGAGATCGCGACCGGCGCGCTCGAGGCGCTTCTGGCGGAGAACAAGATCGAATCTGATCCCGCGCAGATGAAAAGTGTGATCGAGGCTTTCGCCACTCTCCCGGTGCATCCCGATGTGGCGGAAGGGATCGAGCTTCTGCGCGAGGCCGGGGTGCGGGTCGCCGCCCTCACGAACGGGAGCGCCGAGACGACGGGGAAAATGTTCCAGAATGCCGGGCTGGAAGAATCGATCGAGAAATTCATCTCGATCGAGGAAGTAAAACAGTGGAAACCGGCCGCGGCCGTCTACCTGCACGCGGCCAAAGAGCTCGGGGTAAAACCAGCCGAACTGGCGCTGGTCGCTGCGCATGACTGGGACATTGACGGCGCGGGCAAAACCGGCCTAACGACCGCCTACCTCGCGCGCAAAGAGCCGCGCGGCTCCTCCGCCATGCGGCCACCCGACGTCCGCGGCGCTTCGCTTCCGGAGGCCGCCCGCGCCCTGCTCGCGCTGCCCGATCCGCGTTGATTCAAAGACCTTCGTGTTCGTCCTGCAAAAACCGCCTCCGGCCGAGGAGAAGATGAAAAAGCATCCCCAACCCGACGATGCCCGTATGTCAGAGTGAGACCGATTGCTTCCGCAGCGATCTCAACCATCCTTAATCTTATGAAAACCAACCGTTCAAATTCCAGTCGCAGCACCACCGCGACGCGGAAATTTACCGCCCCTCTGATCACTCCGACGGATCTTTCCGCCAAGGCCACCAAAGACGTTTCCGGCGCGATGAACGCGCTTCTCGCCGACGTCTTCGCCATCTACCTGAAGACGAAAAATTTTCACTGGCACATGAGCGGGCCGCACTTCCGCGATTACCATCTCCTTCTCGACGAGCAGGCCGACCAGCTTTTCGAGATGACTGATCCAATGGCGGAACGCGTACGCAAAATCGGCGGCACGACCCTGCGTTCGACCGGACAGATCGGTAAGATGCAGCGCGTCAAAGACAACAATGCCGACTATGTCGAGCCACTCGACATGCTGGCCGAGTTGCGGGAAGACAACGGCGATCTCGCGCGCCGCCTGCGTGACGCGCACGGACTTTGCGACGAGCACGAAGACGTCGCCACCGCCAGTCTGATCGAGAACTGGATCGACGAAACGGAACGCCGCGTCTGGTTCCTCTTCGAGACTTGCCGCGCCGGCACCCCGCGGCACTAGGCAGCGCGACTCGAAACAGACAAGCGTCTACAGCCCGAGCCCAGTTCGCTTGAAGATCCGGAGCAGGCGCTGTGCGTTTGTCGGATCGTTGGAAAACGCGTCCGCGCTCAGCGGCGTGTCGAGGTAGGCGGAGTAACCCTTGAGAGATTGCACCGACGGGTCGTCCAGGTTCTGGAATCCCATCGAGAAATCAGCAAACGCGCGCTCCTCTTGTTCGCCTGAGAGGAGAGTGATGACGTCGCGGTGCCGAGGATCGTGCTGCACCCGGGCAAAGGTCCGATCGATCGCCTCCTTTGCGCCCTCCAGCAGTTGCATGAACTTTCCCTCCTTATAAAGCAGGATGCCGGTCAGTCCGACTGCGGTGTTGTTTTTCCGGCTCACCTGCAGCAGTTCAACCAACTCGTCCTGCGTAAATGGGTGCGTCGAGATGCTGACGTAAATCAGGAAACCTAGCTTCGGCTCGGTGGACGCGGCGGCGGGCTCAGCTTCCGTATTGGCAGTGGAATTCATGAGGATATTTACAGCTTTCACGTCCAGCCCCAGCCGTCCAGTGCGCAGATTTTTTGATTCCGCGCAATGGTCTAGACGTCGAAGGGCTAACTATTCAGCGGACCCAACCAAATGGGTCGCGGCGAACGTTTAAGAACACGACTGCGAATTCTTCGCGGGCGAAACCAAGCAAACCAAAAAGAAAAATATTATGGGTCTCTTTAACACTTTGATGTCGAAAATTTTCAGTCACGCACCGGCGGCTTCAACCGCCAGCGCACCGGCAGCGTCGGGTAGTGGCGCCAGCCAGCCGGCCGCCCCTGCCGCGCCCGCCGCTACAAGCGCAACTGCTCCGGCTCCTGCAGCCGCGCCCACCGCGCCCGCCCAGCAGGTCGACGTGGCCGCCACTCTCGACGCGCTCGCGGCCAAAAATTCGGAGAAACTCGACTGGAAACATTCGATCGTGGACTTGATGAAACTCGTTGGCATGGACAGCAGTCTCTCCGACCGCAAAGAGCTGGCCGACGATCTCCATTACACCGGCGACAAAAGCGATTCTGCCGCGATGAACATCTGGTTGCACCAGGCGGTCATGAAAGAGCTGGCCAAGAACGGCGGAAAAGTCCCGCAAGACCTGCTCAACAAATAGAGCGACGTCCGCATCCTGCGCCTCCGCGTTCCATCCGCGGCCGGCGATTGCGATTCTGCCTGGCTAATCGGGATATTCGTCCAAACCCTGGACCCAGAGAAACGATTGCAGGTCGATCATGTCGCGCGGCCGCAGGTCGCGCAGAACGCGCCGCACCCTCTCGGCAAACTGGAGCAGGTTTGAATAAGTCTCCCAGTTTGGCTTGGACTCATATTCGAACTCGAAACCATACGCCTCTGCCGCGCGCCGGGTGACATTCGGCTTGAGGAAGAAATGTTTCTCCGGCTGCGCGATGAAGCCCCAGACAGTTAGCAGCGGCCAGGTTAGCACGCGTGTTTGCCGTCGCGGCAAGGCCGTTACCACCTCACGCCAGTGAGTGAATGTCGCCTCGCCGTCGTCCCGGCCGTGGAGAAATTCAAACAGCCCGGTCACGAACCGCTTCGCGCCCACGGATGATTTCACCGCGTCGTGTAGCGCCATCTTTTCAAACGAGAAAAGCAGGTTCGTGCGCGACTCGATCCGGACCGCATGCGCCGCGATTTCTTCGTAGCGCTCCGCCCATTGCTCGTGCGCGTTCCATTTGTAAGCGCGCTCCCAATCGATGTAGGTCTCGTCGCGGAATCCGTCCGGGAAGTAGCGCAGAAATTTCTTCCGCGCGCGTTTCGTACGGGAACTTTGGAGCGCATTAACTTGCTTCGTTTGTCGAAATTCGAGCCGGGGCGGGACGCTGCGCGTCAGAAAAACTCGGTAATTGGTTCAGGATTTTTCCCGTCTCCGCCCTCGACCACACGTGTCTGGAACACTGTCGCGTCAGCGCCAAAGCCCGCCGCCGCTGCGAGGAGGCCTGCCGCGCCCTGCTCGCCGAGTGAGTGACGTCCCTACCGCTTCGTCCCCGCCATTTCTTGGAAGCGCGGCTCATTCCGCAACGGATCCCATGACGGATCGAGCCGCAGCAATACCGGCGTCAGACAATTTTCGCCCGGCGTGCGGAGAATCTTTGCCACGCTCGCGAGGGCAACTTCCTTCTCGCCCAGCTGCGCTCGCCCGGCGGCGATCGCTTCCTCGAGCGACGCACGGGCCACGGCGTCATGCTCGAGCCGCTTCCTAGAAAGGCGACTTCACCACCCCGCCATCCACCCGCAGCGCCGCGCCATTGGTCGCGGCCGAGAGCGGACTGCACAGATAAGCGACGAGCGGCGCCACTTCCTCCGGCGTCGCGAAGCGCTGCAGCAGCGACGTCGGCCGCGAAGTCTTGAAAAACTCCTTCTCAAAATCCGCCCGCGACTGCTTGTTCTGCTCCGCCAATGCGCCGACAAATTCCGTCACGCCCTCGGAAGCGGTCGGCCCCGGCAGCACCGCGTTCACCGTCACGCCCGTGCCGGCACAAGTCTCGGCCAGGCCGCGTGCGATCGCGATCTGCGCCGTCTTCGTCATTCCGTAATGGATCATCTCCGCCGGGATCTGAATCCCTGATTCGCTCGAGATAAAAATGATGCGGCCCCAGTTTCTCGCCCGCATGCCCGACAGGTAGGCGCGGCTCAAGCGGACGCCGCTCATGACGTTGGTCTCGAAAAAGCGGAACCAATCTTCGTCCGCGATCTCGGCGAAAGGCTTCGGCTCAAAGATGCCGAGATTATTGATGAGAATATCGGCCTCAGGAATTTGCCTAACGAATTCTTTCACGCCGTCGGCCGTCGCGAGATCGGCCGCCACCCCGCGCACTTTTTTGCCGCCGATACTTTGCGCCGCTTCATCCACCCGTTCCTGAGTACGACCATTAATGATCACATCCGCACCTTCATTGGCGAGAAGTGAAGCAATCGCCAGCCCGATCCCAGCCGTCGATCCCGTCACGACCACTTTTTTGCCCTGCAATTGAAGATCCATTCCTTGCACTCGCACAAGCGGCCGCGGGCGGCAAAGTCGAGCAGTTCAAGCGGCCCGCGCCTGCGCACAAAAAAAGTGCGGGGCCATTTCTAGCCCCGCTGAAAAGCTGACGGAAGCGAACGTCAAGTTTGTGTGTTTTAAGTGACCTCCGAGCTTTGCGTTCGTATTTAGCAGCCGCTGTGCCAGCCCGGCGCGCTCCGTGAAAAAAGAGCCTTCAACTTTCCCGGGCCATCAGTCCCTGCCTTTTCCCTCGCGCCGCATCTCGTCGCGCCGCATCGGCATTTCATCGATGAGTGCGAACCAACGCGCGAGCTGCAACGTTTCTCGCTGGCGCGCCTTTTCACCGCCGTCTTTTCCGATCAGCACAAAAACCGTCTCCGCACCGGTCAGTTTCAGTTCTTCGCGGAGCGCAGACGTTTCTTTGAAATCGAGCCGGAGCATCCCCGGAATGCGCGACGACCCGGGCGACACATCGATCACTTTCAAATCCCGCTCCTCGAACTTCGCGCGATTTGCCGCCAGCGCGGCAGCCGTTTGGACGCGCGCCTCGTCCGGTGCGACCGATGCGATGATGAGACGGTTCTTCCAGCGATAGGAATCGAGTGGTCCAGCGGCGGCGTTCTGATTCATGACGAGAAGAGCCGCGACGAGCAGAGCGGCGCGGCAGAAGTGGCGAAGATTCATCGCAAAAATTACGGTCGAGGGTCGGATTTCGCCCCGGCAAACTCGCGGATAGCCGCGGCCAGCGCCTCGGGCTCTTCTTCGGGCGAGGAATGCCCGCTGTTTTTCAGGAGGAGTAGTCGCGCCGACGGCAGCGCCGCGGCCAGACGTTTTGATTGCGCGAGCGGAACGATCTCATCCTGCTCACCGGCGACCACCAGCGCCGGCACTTCGATCTTCGACAAGCGAAGCCCGGGCGACTCTCCTTTCCCGATCGCGGACGTGAAAGCAAAGTAAACCCGGGGCAGCCCTTCGATCAGCAGCGGCCGCCGATACGCTTCCGCCACTTCCGCCGTCAGCACTTCCTTTTGATAATAAGCCCGGCCGAGCGCGGATCGAAAACGCCTCGGCGAAGACAAAAGCCAGCGGCTCGCCGGATAACCCGCCCACCGCCCCGGCGCGAATCGCAACCAGAGCGGCGGATCGCTGAACTCGGTGATGGCGCTGACCAAGACCAGCCGCTCCACGCGTCGCGGATCGGTTTGCGCGAGCAGGAGCGCCAGTGTGCCGCCGTAGGATTGGCCCAGCACGGTGCAGGCGCCCAACTTCTTCGCGTCCATCACGTGCCGGATCAGATCGAGCTGCGCCTCAATTCCGAAATCAGCCCGGTCCTCCGGACGCTCCGTGTAGCCAAATCCGTAGTAATCGAGCGCGACAACGCGGAAATGATCCGAGAGCCGCGGGATCAGCCGATGAAACGAATAAGTCGAAGCGGCAAACCCGTGCAGTAAGAGCAACGGCGGTCCCGAGCCGCGCTCCTCCACATGCACGCGGCGCCCGCGATAACTCAGGAAATCGTCCTTCGGCAACCCGGCAACGGCCTGGCTGAAGGGCGTGAGCGGAGCGCAGCCGGTCAGCGCCGCGAACAAACTTGCGATCTTCATGATTTGAAAAAGGAGCCGCAGGTGTGATCGGCGCACTGCCTGATCATACGTTTCAAACCCCGCCTCCGATTCATTTTCCACATCCGCGGGTTTCGCCTGGAGCTACGGCGGAGCCGCGAGAGCAACCAAAAGAAATCTTGCCTCGTTCTCAGCTATTTGGTGCAATCCGGGCAAAATATGACCCTCAAATCCAAGACTCATCATTCACAGGGAAGCGTCCTGACAAGAGCCCTCGGACAGTTTCTCGGTCTAGGCTTCTGCACGCTCCTTGCCGGCTGCACTGCCATCCCGACGTCGCTCAATCCGACCGCCATTCCACTCCAGTATCGAATGGTGGCGAGTCCCGGTGAGTTTCCAACTCTGCCCACGTGCGCTGCGATCTCCAGCATCCAGGTCACAGACGCGCGCCTGGATAAAACGATCGGGAAACGCTACGTCGAGACCAATCCATCCATCACCGCGCCGGTGACTGCATCTTCTGATGTCGCCGCATGGGTAAAAGCAGGCGCAGCGGCGGCCGCGCAGCGCGCCGGGATCAACCAAACAGCCGGCGGCGCCGTCCTTCGGCTTTCCGTCCGGCAGATCGCCACGAGCGAAAATGTCGCACGACGCTCTGGCTTCGAAGGACGGATCGTCCTTAGCGCCGAGCTGGTGCGCAAAGGTGGCGGCGTCTGCTGGCAAGATCGCACCGAAGGCACGTCGGAAAATTACGGTTACTCAGGCGCGGTCGATAACTATCAAGAGACCCTCAACCACGCGCTCGACCGCGCCATGATCCGCCTCCTCGGCGACCCCGGATTTCAGAAGAGCATCTGCTCGTGCGGGCACTAGGTTCGATTTGCTGCTAACGCCGCGTCTGGTTCCTCTTCGAGACCTGCCGCGCCGCACGCGGTCAAACGAGGAACGACCTCGCCGCTGATCGCCCGCCGGATTATTCTTCGCGGTGCCGCTGCTTCTCATCGCCCTGCTCCTCCTTGTGATCGTCGCGTTTGGCGGCGTGGTGCTGCTCTCCGTCGCTTTGCGCTATCGCGCGGGCACGGCGCGGCGCCAGGGCCGGCGCTGGGTCGCGACACTCAATATGTGGATGACTGGCTTCTCCGCGCTGCTTTTCCTCCTCTTTGCAGCGGGCGCATCCTTCTGGATCGAGCACGCGTTTCACTTCGCTCTCGCCGGGGCAGGCATCGGAGCTTTGCTCGGCCTTTGCGGGCTGGCTTTGACGCGCTGGGAAACGGAACGGACAGGACTCTTCTACACGCCGAGCCGCTCCCTCGCCATTCTCATCACGATGGCGATCGTCGCGCGGTTCATCTACGGCTTTTGGCGCCACTTCCACCCGGCCGAAGCTGCATCCTCCAATCCGCTCCTGGCTGCCTCCGCGGCGCAGCTTTCCCTGGCCGTCGCGGCTGGGTTGATCAGCTACTATCTGATTTATGCCATCGGGGTGCGTCTGCGTATCGCGCGCCACGCGCGGGGTCGCGCCTGTTGATCGAGCGATCCAGCGCGGCGTCGATATACTGGGAGATTAAGGAGAACGCTAACCAGCCCTCGACACGCAGCGGGTGCTCGGGAATGCTCGGCGACATGTCCAAGACTCTCTGCTCTACTCGGTCGCCGCCATCGCCGACTTCGTCATTGCCGTTGTCGTCTATCGCACCGGCCGCGTCGCTGTCCCGGCCATACTCGTTTTCGCCGGGATCTGCTTCGCCGTTGCTGCGATCGGTTCCGCGCTCGGCAAAGGCCGGCCGAAGTAGGCTGTGCTTTGCGTAAACCCCTTCCCGTCCGCGCAATTCACACACAGCAAGCGGAGCGCATGCCTACGTCTCGGAGGAAAAAGCGCCCACCTTGAGGCGGGGAGAAGGGGGAATGAAACTAACGGTCGGCAAACAGCAGTGTTTGTCCTGATTTCGCCGAGCCAGAACGCGCCCGTGCCGCGGCGCGGTCTCAGATCTGTGCGGCAATATGAGGCTATACGTGACTCACCAATAGCAGAGTCAGCGCGCTGAGCAGAGCCAGCGCGCTGAATTCCTGAGACTGGTCGCGATCGCCGTCGCTTGGGAATAAGCAATAGATGGGATGGAGACTTGACCGCTTAAAGCGGTCGAGACTCAAATCTTCCGAAGGATAAAGGGATGCGGCCGTGGCAGGAGATGGCTTGGAAAGTAGGTGGCGGGTTAAGTCGGAGGCGAGAGGCAGAAATCTGCTGTCGAAAGCCGTCGCCGCCTGGCTCATCGTCCTGACGCGCGCAAGCGCGCAATTGTAGGGCGGGCGCCCCGCCCGCCTCCATCTTGGAGGGACGACCGCCGTGTTGTCCCCCCCCGCCGGCAAGCGAAGCGCTTGCCCTACAATTCGGAGGAAAAAACGCCCGCCCGAGGCGGGGAAAAAGGGGATGAACTACCGAGTCGGTAAAGATTGATGCTTGTCCTGATGTCGCCGCGCGAGAACGCGCTGCGCCGCGACCCGATCGCCCGAGCTGTGCGCGTCAGATCTGTGCGGCAATACCAGGCTATACGTGACTCACGTATAGCCTGGGAAGCGTCCCAAAGATTTGCGGGGTTTGCCTAACGAGCAGGTCAAACCGCCGCACGTTCCAGCTCGGCCAGGTCCAGCTTCAACGACGCAAAACGCCGCGTTGGCAGACACGCGCGCATCCCGGAGATTGCTTCGCCATGAGAAACCAAAAAATCGCGCTCGTCACCGGCGCCAATAAAGCGATCGGATTCGAATTGGTGCGGCAACTCGCGCGCGAAGGCTTTCACGTCTTCCTCGGCGCACGCAAGCCGGAGGCTGGCCGCGCGGCTGCCGCCAAGATCACCGACGGCAAAGTCACCTTCCTCGAGCTCGATGTCGCCGATCCCGCGAGTATCGGGCGCGCGGTGGAGGAGTTTGCACGGCAGGCCGATCGTCTCGACTCGCTCGTCAACAACGCCGGCATTTTGCTCGACGAAGACAAGACCGCGCTCACCATCACGCCGCAGATTTTCGAGCAAGCCCTCCGCACCAATACGCTCGGCCCCTGGCTGGTCGCGCAGGCTTTCGTTTCCTTCCTCGAGAAGAGCGACGCGCCGCGCATCGTCAACGTCTCGAGCGGCGGCGGCCAGCTCAGAGGCGGCGCCGACGGCTGGCCACCCGGCTATTGCGTTTCGAAGACCGCGGTGAACGGCGTGACCGTGCAGCTCGCTGCGGCCTTGCCGAAGTTCGCGGTCAATTGCGTCTGTCCCGGCTGGGTTCGCACCGACATGGGCGGCGCGGAGGCCAGCCGCTCCATCGGAGAAGGCGTCTCGGGTATTTTCTGGCTCGCGGCCGAAGCGCCGCAAAACGTCACCGGCCAATTCTTCCGCGACCGCAAAGTGATCCCGTGGTGACTCGGCGGCCGGATCATCAATGCAGCGCGACGTAAGCCGCCAGCGCCAGCAGACCGAGCCCGACGATGAATGAGCTTCGCCCCGTGATCATCATCTCGGTATTCACCTGCAGGGCGGACTGAGTCGGATTCTGCGGGTTGTAGAAGACCTCCACTTCCTCGCCGACCGGGTACTTCACCACCTCGGCATCGGCGCTCGCTTTATTTCCCGCGACCGAGAAATTCACCACGCCGCTCGCGCCGATGAGGTTGTGATATTCCTGCCCATCCACCGCGTAGCTGAACTCGATCACCGGCTTGTAGAAAGTCGCCCGGCGCGATCCGTCGGAACTCACATACGACTCGGTCGCGCTCGAGACGATCTTCCCGTTGGTGCGCAGCCAGGGGAATACCTTGCGCGGATGCCGCATATTCCAAAGCGCGGAAGCGAGGCAGAACAAACCGAGCGACCCCGCGCCCAGCACCACGAGCGGGTGATGGAGTTTCGGAAAAGCCGCGTCCATCGCCCCGCTGATCGAAAACACATTCCACATGCTCAGCAGCACCAGCTCGTAGAGCACGACCGCCAGGATCGTGCCGCCCCAGATCTTGCCGAGACTCGTCGGCGGATTGCGCTCCAACACGCACTCCTGCGGGTTCACTGGATTGTAGAAAAACGGCACCTCCGCTCCGACCGGGTAACGCTTCAAGACCACGTCCACATTGTCGGCCGTCCCGAAGCCGAGGCTTATGCAGTCGCCCTCCATCGAACCCGCGCCGACGTCGTAGTGATATTTCACCGAGGGAAGATTCCGCACCTTGGTCGAGTCGCCCGCGAAGCGATGATGCTCCACCTCGATCTTCGACTCCGTGACTCGCGCCCGGCCTTCCGCCCAACTCGCCGCCCGCCGTACCCGTTGCGTCAGGACATAGACCAGCGTGAGCAACGCCAGCGGCGCGCCGATAAAAATCAGCAGCGCCCAGATCGCACCCCCTTCGCGCCCCAGCCCGATGAGCAGCAGCGTGAAAGCAGTCGCGAGAATCCCAACGAACGCCGCGCGCGGCAGCCCCGAGTGCCGCCACTGCGCCGCCAGGAGCGCGAGCCCGGCGAGCAGAATCGCCGCCGCGATTCCCTGGCAAGCGCGCTTCGCCCAGAGATAGGCGGAATCCTGCACCGACTCGGCATAAGGCCGATTGCCGATGTCATGCAGTTCGCCCGCGCCTGCGCGCGCAAACGCCGCCTGCATCGCGCTCGTGATCTCGGCGCGCCCGGCCAGCGCCTCGCTCTTCGTCTTGGCCCGCACCGTCAGCACGGCATCGCGCGTCTCCTGTTTCGGATTGGGTTCCGTCACGAGCCCGGCCTGCACCCGCGATCTCCGCCGCGCTTCCTGGAAAGCCCGGAGCACGCGCGCATCATCGCTCTCCTCCATCGTACGCAGAGTCGTATGCGTCGTCATCTCCGAGGCCGCGAGCGACGCGACGAAATTCTGCATCTCCCAGACGGCGAAAGCGAGCGTCACGGCGAGAATGAAGATGACCTGGATCTTGTTAAAAATTTCCAGCGCCTCGGAGGAAGGTGGCGACGACTTCATGCGGCTCCTCGTTCATCCGAGGATGTTAGCCTAACGAGAAAAAAGCAATCCCAGGCCTTTGCCTCCGTCGATCTTTCTTTCTACCTCCTCCCTTCTACTTTCTACTTTCCGCCATGGATTCGCTCACCGTCTTCTTTCTCGTCCAGGGTGAACAATCGGCCGACGCCGTCATGGCGCGGCTGATCGCTTTCATCAGCTCCGCCACCCGCACTCTTGATTTCGCCCTTTACGACATGCGCCTGAGCGAGCCGCTGAAGTCGCCGCTGGTCGCCGCCTTGCGTGAGCGCGCGCAGGCCGGCGTGCAGATCCGCTTTTGTTTCGACGGCGACAAACCACTCCAGCCGAATCTCGCCGGCGGCCAGGACCCGACCCCGCCCGGCACGAGCGCCTTTGTCGCGTCGTTAGGCTATCCTTATCGCCGTATCGCCGGGATGAAACTGATGCACAGCAAATTCATCCTGCGCGACGGCCAATCCGTCTGGACCGGCTCCACCAACCTGACCGACGACGCCTTCGCCAAAATGGAAAACAACATCGTCGCGATCGACTCCGCGCCGCTCACCGCTTTCTACGCGCAGGACTTCGAGCAGATGTGGGAAAAAGAAAACTTCGAGAACACCGGCCACATCCACACCGAGCCCGTGCCGTTCACCTACGCCGGTAAATCAGCCACCGCCCGCGTCATGTTTTCACCCGGCTGCGGCTACGAGATCGATACCGAGATCGCGCGGCGCGTGCGCACGGCGCAACGCCGGATCCGCATCTGCAGCCTCCTGCTTAACTCCGGCACTCTCATCGGCGAGCTCGGTAATCTGTTAAATGCCGGCCGTGTCCGCGTCGACGGCATCTACGATCGCACCCAGATGGCCGACGTTTACCGACAGTGGCAGGAAGTTCCCTCGAACCGCTGGAAAGTTCCCGCCCTGCACGACATCATCGCGCGCGCCGGCCTCGTCGGGAAAAACTCCACGCCCTATTCGCCGAGCGGGGTGCACGATTTCATGCACAACAAAGTCCTCGTCATCGACGACACCGTCATCACGGGCTCCTACAACTTCTCGCGCAGCGCGGAGTTCAACGCCGAGAACATTCTCTTCCTCGAGAGCGCGCCCCTCGCCGAGACCTACAGCGCCTACATCAATCACCTCATCCAGAAATATCGCGGGTCTGCCCAATAACGAATCACCGCTAACCCGGCCGCGGGCCACCCTATCCGGCGGGCATGCAGCTCCGAAGCAAATGACTGGAAAGCCAGCCGTTAGGATGATGGCGCCCGATTGGGCGCGACGGGCGGCAAAGGCTTCGTGGCCCACTCCTCCACATAACAGCGCCTCGATTCGCTGCTATACGTGACACACGTATAACCTCGGCAGCGTCCCAAAGATTTGCAGGGTTTGCCTAACGAGCGCGTCAGCAAGCGGCCGCGCGTTCCAGCGCGGCCAGGTCCAGCTTCTCCATCTGCCAGAGCGCGGCCGCGACGCGCTGCACCCGCGCGGGATCGTCGCCCCGCAGCCAGTCCCAGACTTTGCCCGGCACGATCTGCCACGGCACCCGAATTTATCCTTCAGCTCACCGCACTGGATCTGCTCGCCCCCATCGGCGACCAGCTTCTCCCAGAAGTAATCGGTTTCCGTTTGTGAGCGCAATCGTAGGGTCTGAGCGCCCATGGAGATGAAGCCACGAGTGCATTTACGTGATGTCGAAGCGGACGACTTGCCGCTGTTCTTTGAGCATCAACGAGATCCCATCGCCGTGGCGATGGTCGCTTTCCGTTCGCGCGATCGGGCCGCGTTCGATCAGCACTGGGAGAAGCTTCTGGCGGACGAGTCCCTTCTGAAAAAGACGATCGTCGCAGACGGCAAGGTCGCCGGGAACATTGGGAGTTGGCTGTCGGAAGGGAAGCGCGAGATCGGCTACTGGATCGACCGCGCCCTTTGGGGCCGCGGTGTGGCGACGGGAGCGCTCTGCGCATTCCTTCGCCTGGAACAAACCCGCCCCCTTCGCGCTGGCGTGGCCAAACACAACGCGGCCTCGATCCGCGTCCTGCAGAAATGCGGGTTTACCACCCTTCGCCCTGAGGACGAGGCTTCCAGTGACGCCGACGCTTCGCACGTCCTTTTGATGCTGGAACTGTAGGGATCAATTTTGAAACCAAGAATCCAGAAATGGAAAAGCAGGTCCTAGCCATCTGCACTTGCCGCGCGTTCTAGCTCAGCCAGGTCCAGCTTCTTCATCTGCCAGAGCGCGGCCGTGACCCGCTGCACGCGCGCGGGATCTTCGCCCCGCAACCAATCCCACAACTTGCCCGGCACGATCTGCCACGGCATCCCAAACTTGTCCTTCAGCCAACCGCACTCGAGCTGCTCGCCCCCATCGGCGGCCAGCTTCTCCCAGTAGTGATCGATCTCCTCCTGCGAGTCGCAGTTCACCACCAGCGAGACGGCGTTGCTAAAGGGATAACCCGGCCCGCCATTGAGCGCCACGAACTCCTCCCCCTGGAGCTCGAACGCGATCGTCATCACGGTGCCCGCAAGCGCCGGCCCATTCTCCGGGTAGCGCGTCGTCGTATGAATCTTCCCGTCCTTAAAGACCGAGAGATAAAACGCCACCGCCTCCTCCGCCTGCCCATCGAACCAAAGAAACGGCGTGATCTTTTGCATGGGGAATCGTCCCCGAAATTCCTTAATCAGCAACCGATGCCGATCCGTAGATACTACTCGCCGGGTAGCGCACGCGTCCCGCGTGCTGGCGACGCTGTCTCACCGTCGCGAACTTTTCACTGCCAGTCGTAGTCGGGTGAAGACCGGTTTGCCTGTGCGGGCGGTCGCCCATGTATGTATGAGCTTGTCGAATCGCAAAAGTCCGTGAATCTTTCGGAGAGCCTAATCCGATGAGTGTCGTCACCATTTCCCTGTCTGATTCGATTGCCGCGACCTTGCAAAGTCGTGCGGAAGCCGCGGGTCTCGCCTCCACCGAAGAATACCTGCTGGCCCTGGTGCGCGCCGATTGCGAGCAAGCAGAGCTAGAGTCGGTCCTCGAGGCCCGGCTCGATGGTCCCTTTGCCCCGCTGGGGACTGAGTGGAAACAGGAAGTGCGCACCGCGGCCGGGCCTCGTGGCTGAACTCCGCCTCGAGCGTCATCCCGCGGTGGTCGAGCACGACCTGCCGGCGATTTACGCTTTCATCGCGCAGAACGACCAAGCCGCAGCCGAACGAGTCCTCGACGCTGTGGAAGCAGGATTTTCCCAGCTCACGCACCATCCCGAAAGCGGCGGCGCCTTCCCGACTCGCAATCCGAGGTTAAAAGGAATGCGCATGTTGCCCCTGAGCGGCTTTCCAGATTACCTCATCTTCTACTGCGTCGCACCGGAGAGCGTACGCATCCTCTACGTGGCGCACGGAGCGCGACATTTACTTCGCTTCTTCCGAAGCGAGCCGCGCGGCTAAGGCGCGAGCTTTCCGCGAACTCCGCCCCCTAAGCGATCGTCATCACCGAGCCCGCCGGCGCGGGCCCTCCCTCCGGGTAACGCGTCGTCGCATGAATCTTCCCGTCCCTGAAGACCGAGAGATAAAACGCGACTGCCTCCTCCGCCTGCTTATCAAACCAAAGAAATGGGGTAATCTTTTGCATGGGAAAAGATGGCGCGCGGGTTTGGATGAAGCAATCGCGCGTCGTTCAAGGTTCAACTCTGAAGTAGCCTTTGATACTTTTCTCCGGATCGCGCACGCAGACCTGCACATGCGTTTTCGCGAGGATTTTCGCTCCGGGATAGAGTTGACCGCCTTCGGTGAAGATCCCGCGGGTCGTATCAAACGGTTCGTTCTCTCGCTCACGAAGCCGATGGACAAAGTTCACTACCGCGCAATCTAGATGACGCTTGACCAAGTCGACATCACCCTCCAAGGCTGGTTCGTTTTCCGGCATGGGAACGCCCGCCTGCTCCATGGTCCGGCGAAATTCCTCATAACCTGCCCGAACGATTTCCAGTGAACCGGCGTCAGTTAGATCAAGACAATTGCCCAAGTCGATGACCGCGCCGACCACGAAAGGGGCCCGAATTTTTCTGTCCGGTTCGGGCGGATGCTTCGTCAGAAATTGAGCCCAATCCAGAGCGCGTTTCGGACTGTTCTCCCAAAAGTAAGCGCCGTGACCGAGCCAATCGTAAACATTCTTGCTTACCGAAACATGCTCCCTGCCGGCAAGAACCGCCTCCCCGACCTTTCGTTCACAGCCGTGGTAACCGAGAACGAACGAAGTCGCGAACATTCAGTGGCTAACGGTAATGTTTGCTCACCTTGTTGCCCGCGGTGATGAAGCCGTTCTTGCGCAGGAATGCGCGCGCAGATTTCGTCGACTTATTGATCTGATCGCCGGCTTTTTTGATCGCCCGGACCTCGGTTTTCACTTGTGCAGCGCTACGCTTCGCAATGACGGTCACCATGCCCATCACTTAAGCCGAACGCGTGCCGCAGGCGCAAGCGAATTTCTTCAAGTCGATCGTCATGACCAAGCCGGCCGGCCCCTCCTCCGGGTAGCGCGTCGTCGCATGAATCTTCCCGTCCCGGAAGACCGAGAGATAAAACGCGACCGCCTCCTCCGCCTGTCCATCGAACCAAAAAAACGGGGTGATCTTTTGCATGGGGAATCATGAACGGCGGTTTCGCCCCAGGCAACTCTTGGGTGATCCGCAGATTTGAAAGCCCGGCCGTTGCCCCGCATCCGTTACGGCGCCGATTCACGCAGATGCCATCGGAGAGGAGTCCCGGAGGCTGGGCCAAGGGACGCTGGTATCGAAGGTGCTCAAGAATAACCCGCTATGGCGAAATTTCTCACCACAAACGGGATCAACTATGTGCTCGAAGAGATCATCAAGACGGCCAAGGAACGCATTGTCCTGGTAAGCCCGTATCTGAAACTCAATCCGCGGATCAAAGAGCTGCTTTCGGACGGCTACCGGCCCGACCTCGATATCCAGATTCTCTATGGAAAGAAGGAACTCGATGGCCCCGAGCGGCAATGGTTGAACAGCGTCCCCCATATCCGCGCGAGCTTCTGCCAGAATCTCCATGCGAAGTGCTACCTAAACGAAAACCTCTGCGTCATCACCAGCCTCAACCTCCATACTTTCAGCCAGCAAAATAACAACGAGATGGGCGTAATGGTGAAACGAGAGAACGACCAGCAAATGTTCTTCGACGTCACCGCAGAGGTCGATCGACTTCTGCGGATTAGTGAACGCGTGCATACCGACCGGGAAAACCTCGTTCTGCAATCGCCAGCCGTTCCAAATGTTCAAGAGCAGCCAGCGAACTACGGCAAACTCACCACCGCAAAACTAGCCACCAAACTCGGCATCCAATCGGCCAAGCTCTACGATCGCTTGATCGGGCGCGGCTACCTGGAGCTTCGCGACGGCGACAAGCGCTACCTAACTCACGCCGGAATAACCGCGGGCGGAGAATTCCGAATGGGCAAAGGCCCATTCTTCCTCTGGCCCCCGGACCTCCAAGTTTAGCTTCAATCGCCAGGCAACGGAATGAAGACTTGAAATCTGCGGACGTGCCTCGACCCAAAACGAAGCGCGGCGCGCGCAAAAAGGGAACCGAGGCGGCGAAAGCTGCTGGTTCCGCTGCAACCGGGGCTCTCGTCGCCGTCGGAATTTCCACCGGGCTGAATGGGGCATGGGTCTGTCAGCCGGCGGCACGGGCATCTCCATTGGTTTGGCGCCGGTAGCAATTGCCGACGGGTTCTTCTGGCTGGCGGGTTACGGAATTTACCGAATCTTCGTCGATAGACCGCCAGACCCCTCCGGCTCGGGAAATGTGACTCATAGTCCGTGGATTGAAACTCCACATTCGGATGAAGTGTGTGGATGCCTGCTCAAAACCGCGTCCAGCTTCTCTCATTTCATAAGGTCGGCGAAAACCGTGGTAGCCCGCGGCTTTGGCTAGAGTCTCGCCGTCTCGAAACGCTCGGCTTTCCCGCGGGCACCAACTTCGTTGTCGAAGCGCACGCACTCGGTATACGCCTACGCGCTTCGGAAGAAGGCACGCATCACGTGGCGAAACGCCGCGCCGCTGGCGGTGTGCGTCCAATTATCGATGTCGTAAATCGGACGTTGCTCGCCCCGCTTGTGCGATGGGAAGAAGTGAGGGTCGCAGTATCCAACGGTCTAATTGATGTATCGCCTTCAGTGCGCGCCTTCGCGATTCGGCGACAGTGCAGCTCACGCGTGCCATGGCGGACTTTGGAAGTATTCTCCGGTGGCGGCACGCTCTCCGGCGCAATCGGCGCGCATTCTGACTTTCGTCTTGTGGCAGGCATCGAGATCGAGCCTCGCTACGCGGATGTCTGGCAAGCTGCGCATCCAGATGCATTACTCATCCAAGCGGATGTTCGGCTAATCCATCCTAGTGAGTATCCGGCGCACGAAGTTCTTGTGGCAGCGATTCCTTGCACAAGCCACTCACCACTTGGGCGCGCGAAAAAGTCGCTTAGGCAAAAACCCGAACTCGGCGATACGGGCGATCTCTTCCTTTGCATCGCGTCGCTCGTCGCAACCCACCTGCCCTTGGCATGCGTGTTTGAAAACGTGCCCTCGTTCGGCTCTTCTCTCGCGGGCCAGACACTCGCGCACCATCTGAGGCAGCTTGGCTATCACATCACACAGACCCTTCTCGACCCGCATAAGCAGTGGTCCGAACCGCAAGATCGACGTCGTTGGCTGATGGTAGCGACGTTACGTCCGGGTTTCGCGATTCAGCCCCCTAACAAGCCGTTTGATCGCGACCTCTCCGAGCTTCTGGACCCGCCGAGTGAGCGCGACCGCGTCGAAGCAGAACGAATCGCCGGCAGTATCGCCGCCCTTCGCCGCCACAGTGAGCGCCATCGTGCTCTCGGTCACGGATTTGGTTTCACGACGATCAACGCACAGTCATCACGGGTGCCGACCATCGTGCGATCGTATCACAAGATTAATGTTGGGCCCTTCGTGGAAACCGAATATGGCTTGCGCCTTCTTCGCAAACATGAAGTCGAGAAGTTGATGGGCTGCACGATCGGCTGTGAGCATTATGCAACAGCGATCGAGATTCTCGGCCAAGGTGTGCAGACCCGCGTGTTCAGTGAGGTGCTCACTCAACTCGCGATGTTCCTTAGCGGTGCTCGCAGGTAGTTCGTCACGTTGTTTTCCTAAAAACATCCTTAGGAAGAAATCAAAGGACTCTCGATCGATAGACCGCATCGGCAGAGGTAATCGGCGATGGCATCGAACTCTTCCGGATCGCGCGCGTCGTCCACCGTAGAGCCCCGCGGGACAAAAATAACCGTTCCAAAACGGGCTCGTGTCAGCAGAACGCGATATTTATTCCGAACGAACTCCTGCTCGTCGACATTTCGTTCCGGTCGCCACTTCACACCGCGTAGTTTGCGGAAATGCCAGCCGTCATCGCTTTGTGCCGGGATAAAGTCGCCGCCCCAACAAACTGCCGACCAATCCAACTCCAGTCCTTGGCATTCAAACTCGGTCGCAGCAATTTCGAGCTGGTTGCTGGAGCGAATGTCGCCATCCGGGCGCAGAAACCAGTCGGGGTAATTTATGCTATTCCGAAACTCGCGTTTCAACTCGATGCCGTCGGCACGAAGCCGCATCGCGCCTGAACTTGCGAACAGTCCGGTGCGGACTCCGGCTCCAGCGAAATCGCGCAGGAGTCGCCGCGCAGCGTCCACGTCGCGAGTCAGGAGAATCGGAAACTGGGCCAACTCAGGCATGAGTCGCTCGGCTACTTCGGGCTGCCAGTCCAAGACGTGGTTCACCCACTCGGCGTATCGTTCAGCGCGCAGGCATCGTTTCGCAACATTGAGGTGGAGCGCAGGGGTCGGCCTAACGTCGAGATCCTGTGGAAGTGAGTCCGGGAACAGCGTTTGTCCGGCGACGCTTGCGCCACCTTGCAAGGCTTCCTCGGAGACCCATGTAGTCCATCGTTTGGCAGACGCTGCAAGCGCACGCCCCCACGCGCCGAGTCCAGCTTCGCCGTTATAGATTTCCTGTCCGCCGCCGACGAGCGCTACCACGACGCACCAACCCGGACAGCGCTCCATCACCCGCAACAGGAAGTCTGGTTCGGAGTGAGGGGTGGCAAGAATCGTGTCGCGTTGCGCGCTCGTCAGTTCCCCGCGCTGAACGCGTTTGGCGAGCCCTACCGCGACTTTGCCCGCAGTCCACACGCGCTGTGCCTCATCGAATATGACTACCTGCTGCGGGGGAGGGCGATTCTCGGGGTCGAGCAAATGGCCAAGAGCAAAACGGTGCACGTTCTCCACTGGCGCGCTGAGACTGTGCCCGATCTCTCGATGCTCACGCCGCGCAGCAGTGCGATTTAGAGCGAGCGCGGCGTTAAGCACATCGAGCAGCGGCTGATTGCCGCTCGCGAAACAGGCTGTGCTCGCTGCGGTTTCAAACATCGCGGGCGAATACGCTGCGTGCAGTCCCACTAATGTTTTCCCAGCGCCCGGCACGCCGGTAACGAAGCAAATCGAACGCAACCCCCTGTCACGCGATTCGCGAACGACATCGAAAATGCAGTTGAGAGCATCCGCCGTGTTGTCGGCATAGGCGTGGCTGATTTCGCGAACATCGTGGGCTTCAAACAGCCGCTGCGCTTCCGCGATCACAGTGCGTGTCGCGTGCGCTTGCGATGCATCCCATTGCGCCATGTTGAGAGGATGTTCACCCGCCGCCAACAGTCGCTCGTGTGCCGTGGCAAGAAACGTAGCTAGCGACTCCGCGTTACAGCACAACAGACGCTGCACGATTTGATGCTGATCTTCGTAGTCCGCGTTTGGAATTCGCTGCGGCTCGGGCGCAGCCGTCGCCACGAGAACCGGCGCGATAGGGACGCCCTCGCTCTCACGGTGGAAGTCACGCAGATTCCAGCAGTATTCGCGCAGTTGCCACTTATCGGGAGCGAGGAACTGCGACGCACCGATCTTAAATTCAATGGCGATGATTCCCGCACCGTCGAGTAAAACGGCATCCAACCGCTTCGGCCGTCCCGGAATTTGGTATTCAAGCAGCAGCCCCCAAGTCGCCGCGCTTGACGTTTGCCGGCAGAGCTGAGTTAGCGACGAGTGGAGAATCTCCGCTTGCTCAACCCATGCGCCGTATTGATCCGCACGAAGGTCGAAGCCCATTCCGGCGACGCCTGAAGTTAGATCCAACATCAGCCTCGCCGGGTCGCCCGCGAGGAACTCTGCAACCGTCGCCCGATAGAACGCCGCCATTGCTCAGTCGTTGATCCCGAGCAGCCAAGTCACTTTGACATCGAGCGCTTTGCCGAGCGCCACCAACTCGAAATCCAGAACGCCGCGAATCCCGGTCTCGATCTTCGCTACGCCGGCACGGTCAATCGAAACACCACGCTTCGAGAGCTTCTTCGAAAGCTCGTCCTGCGTCAGCGGTGGATCGGCGGCGGCACGCGCTTCTTTCACGCGTCCACCGACGAGATTCTGCAAACTCTGACCCATAGACTGAAGGCCAGGCTACCAGGTTCATGCCGCCGTTGTTTGTTCTAGTATAGAACATTACTTTACGGGCCTTCGAACCACGGGTTCTGAGGCGCTTAGGGTCCAGTTACATTGGGCGACCGAATCGCCGCTGTTCGGCGCGAGGAAATAGCCGGCACTTCCCCAAGCCCGATCTTAATGTTTCACACTGCCCTCTTGCGGCGTTCGTAGATTGACGCTCTGCACCGACATATCGGCTGCAAGTATTGCTATACATCTAAAACCCGAATGGAATTCTGGCTGCCGGAATCCGAGCGGAACGTCGCGCGAGACCGGCTAGTAACGCGCACGCTGCGGAATGCCGGATGGAAAGTCGTGCGGGTTTGGGAGTGTCAGCTTACGCCGAAGGGACAGGCGCGGGTTGTTGCAAGGATCAGAAAGGCGCTGAACAAGAAGTGACAAGTGATGTGTGACCGGTGACAAATGGCTTCACCACGCGTCGCTCGGCGTGTGGGAAAGATCGATGCAGAGCGAGTCGGTCTCTGGAAAGCAACTGAGTTTCATGGCCGGAATCCGCGGCCGGTCACTTACCTGTAAGCATCCTTCCGATGTCGGACCCGCTGAATTTCGATAACGCTTGCGTCCCGCAGAAGCTCGTAGACCACTCGATAGTCACCGACGCGAATACGGTAGCTGCGAGCGGAGCCTGTTAGCTTCTGCGATCCGTGCGGCAGTGGCTCGTCAGCGAGCGTTGCGACGGCAGCAATGATACGAGCGACGTCCTCGCGCGGAATGCTGCGCAAATCTTTCCTGGTGGATGTCCGCCACTTGGGAGATCAAAGGAGGCCATCGCGCTTCAGCTCGGCGACGAACTGCTCGTGCGAAATGGTGGGCTCTCCTCGGCGTTCTGCAACGACTGCCAGATCTTCCAGATCTTCCAGCAACTTTTCATAGTCGGAGATTGGAAGGACCACCGCGGTTCGTTCGCCGCGGTCGTCAGTGATGTATTTAACCGGATCGCTCACAGGTGGAAGGATAGCAGTCGCGATGCGGACACTCAAGGTCGTTGCTCGGAAACGCGAGATCCTTCGGCCTTGCTTGACGGAGAAGCGAGGGCACCTCAGGAATGGTGCAGATTCAACTCCCAGCAAGAAGTTAAACTGCGGCCGTAACGTAGCCCCGCGGCCGCGGGGCGAGAGTTGTTGGTTCGCCGTTATTCGTTACTGGGAGGTGGAAGGCGCAAGTCACGCGGTGGAGACAATGACCTGGGCGCGGTAGCCAAGCCGCCGCAGAAAATCTTCGCAGTCCTGCCAGCGGAGACCGAATGGAAAGCCCGGCCTCGCCCCGCCGGCGCGGGGCTGCGTTACGGCCGCGACATGGGCCAGCCCGAGGCGACCAATCACTTCGGAGAGGACTTCCATGTCCGCTTCCTCAAAGTCCGCTTCCATGATGGCGCGCTCCGCCCAGTCGACTAGTTCCGCCTGGCTGACTTTACTATGCAGGTAATCGGCAATTTTGTCGGCCGTGGTGATGCGACGCGTGATTTTCATTGGCTTGGATTTTACAGCTTTTTGTGGCCCAAATCGACCTCTCAGTTGCGAAACTTTTTCTCGTTCTGCTCCCGGAAGACCATACTTCTCAGCCAGTGCAGCGAACTAAAATCGTTCGATGCTGATATCGACCGGCATTAACTCAGCAGTTCCCCGCTGCTTAATCCAGTTGCCGGCTTTCATGTAGGCACCTATCTGCCGAGGTGAGGGGTGACCGCCCTCGATGTATTGCATGCTGGTAACGACGCTGGTAAGCGGTGTCTCGCGCGCTCTCATCGGTTGCACGAGGATGCCGTGTATTCGGATATCCAAGGCCGGTAGGAACTGCTGGAACAGACGCCATGAATTCAGATAAAGACTCGGGGAGTATTCGTGCCGCCCGTACTTGCCCGGGATCGTCGCTTTGACGACCCGGGGCGAAGATCCGTCAAAGTAGCGTGTGACGTAATGTTCCGACCCTTTCGTGACGTCCGAGGTAGCGGCGGTGTGTGCCAGATAGAATGTCTCCGCGCTCCACTCGGGCGCTATCTCGAGGAGGAGCGCCGTTTCCTTGTCGATGGCGTTTACTCTTTCGAGGTCGTTCGCGAAAGGCCCGTCCCAAGAGTACGAACGTCCGAAACGCTGACGTGCGCATGTGAGCCACTTCTCGAAAGCTGCTTCAATTTCCAGTCCCGCCGGAGAGCGCTGTCGCCCTTTCCTTTTGCCAGGCGGACGGCCTTTCGCACCGCTGAGTTTGTCTTTGTCCAAAATTGCGTATTCGACATCGTTCTTGGCCTAATTGTAAGCGTTTTACGGGCCGTGTCACCGCCTTTAGCTCGCCAAAGGAGATCGCTTCGAGATCGCCCGACGCCTTCTCCGTCCAGACTATTTTCCGGTCCATTGACCGAGACGAGTCTTCATTTGCTCGTTGGTGACAAGACGATCGTTTTGGATGTCCTGCTCGGCTTCTCGCATCGCGGCCAGAAACGCGATCTCGTCGGTCACATCCCGATAGTCGATGTCATCTGGGAGCCGGCTGGTGGCCTGAAGAACTTGCTCTTTAACGCTTATAAATCGAAGCCTACCGGAACAGACATGGGTCGACAATTCTGCAAAAAACTGCGGCATGCTGCCACCCCCTCTACGCTCGACGACGTGACGGATCGGGAATTCATAGGCCAAGGATGAGCCGGATATGATTGCAGGCAGGGACCGCATGACGTTTCATCGGCCGGATGTTTGTTCCGGCCATGGTAAGGGCGCTGCGCGGTTATGGGCGCGCTGATTTCTTCGCGGATCTCGGCGCGGGGGTGACGGTCGGGATTATCGCGCTGCCGCTCGCGATCGGCTTCGGGATCGCTTCGGGCGTGACTCCGCAACAGGGTCTCTGGACCGGCATTATCGCCAGCATCGCGGTCGCGCTCTTCGGCGGGTCGCGTTTTCAGATCGCCGGTCCGACGGGAGCTTTCGTGCCGGTCCTGTTCTCGATCGTCGCCGTCTATGGCTACAACGGCCTCGCTCTCGCCACGCTCATGGCGGGCGCGATGTTGATCCTGACCGGGGCGCTGCGGATGGGGCGGCTGCTCAAGTTCATTCCCTATCCGGTGGTGGCGGGCTTCACCAGCGGCATTGCTCTGATCATTTTCTGCGGGCAGTTGAACGAGTTTCTCGGGCTCGGATTGAAGATGCCGGCCCATGTGCCGCAGCAGGTGGCTGCGCTCGCCCACAACCTGCATCTGCTCGACCCGCGCGCGCTCGCGATCGGCGCGCTCACGCTGGTGATTTTCTATGGCTGGCCGATCCTGACCAAACGGATCCCGCCGAGCATCGTCGCGGTCGCCGGTGCGACGGGCGTCGCCTGGTTGGCCGGCTGGCCGATCGCGACTATCGGCAGCCGTTTCGGGGAAATCCCGGCGAGCCTGCCGACGCTCCAGTGGCCCACTGTTTCCCTGCAGTTGATGCGCGATTTGATGGCGCCGGCGTTTACGATCGCGGCGCTCGGCGCGATCGAGTCGCTCCTCTCCGCGATGGTGGCCGACGGCATCACGGACACGCGGCATAATCCAAACCAGGAATTGATCGGCCAGGGCATTGCCAATCTCTTGTGTCCGCTGGCCGGCGGCATCACCGCGACCGGCGCGATCGCGCGGACCGCGGCCAATATCCGGAGTGGCGCGCGCACGCCGGTCGCGGCATTGGTCCATGCCCTCGTCCTGCTCGCGGCGGTTTTCCTGGCCGGCGGGCTGGTGAGTTACATCCCGCTGGCGGCGCTGAGCGCGATCCTGCTCACGGTGGCGATCCGGATGGCGGAATGGCACACTTTCGTGGAGCTCTGGCACGGGCCGCGGGCGGATTTCGCCGTGCTGGTCGCAACTTTTACGCTGACGGTCGTGTTCGACCTCACGGTCGGGGTGGGCGCGGGATTGATCATGGCGATGGTGCTGTTCCTGCGCCAGATGGAGGAAGTGACGCACGTGCGTCTCATCACCGAAGAGACGGAGGACACCGCGACGGGGTCGCATAGCATTCGGGGGAAAGAGGTGCCACCGGGTGTGATCCTTTATCGGATCGAGGGGCCCCTCTTTTTCGCCGCGACGGAGAAGCTCGACGCGGCTCTCCGCGGCTCGGGCGGCAAACCGCGCGTGGTGGTCTTCCGGATGCGCAACGTGCCGGCGATGGATGCGAGCGGGTTGCACGCCTTTTCCGTCGCGATCGAGAAGCTGCAGCGCGATCGGGTCGAGATTTTCCTCACCGCGGTGCAACCGCAGCCGATGAAAGTGATGTTCGAATCGGGGCTGGCGGAGCGGATCGGGCTGAATCGGTTCTGCGCCGATATCGACCAGGCCCTGGCCGCTGTGCGAGAGGCGCTCCCGCCTGCCTGAGGAAGGCGCTGGAAGGCGAAGGTTTCGTCCGGGGAAAGTCGAAAGTCCGAAAGTCTTCGCGAGCAGGAGGCTCCGGACGTCGAAAATCCGGTTATTGATCAGCCCCAACCAAACAGGTCGCGGCGACCGATATAAGAATACGCGCTGCGAATGACTCGCGGCCTGCCAACCAACAAACAGCAAAAAAAATTATGGGTCTCTTTAAGGATTTGATGTCGAAAATTTTCAGTCACGCGCCCGCCGCGTCCACCTCCACCGCGCCAGCACCAGCCAGCGGTGGCGCGCCTGCGACCCCTGGCGCGCCTGCCGGATCATCCGCTCCCGTTGCCGCTCCCGCCGCCGCGCCACAGGCCCCGGCACAACAGGTCGATGTCGCCGCTACGCTCGATGCGCTCGCGGCTAAGAATTCCGAGAAGCTCGATTGGAAACGCTCCATCGTCGACCTGATGAAACTAGTCGGAATGGATAGCAGCCTCTCCGCCCGCAAAGAACTGGCCGACGATCTCCATTATTCCGGCGACAAAAATGATTCTGCCGCGATGAACATCTGGTTGCACCAGGCCGTGATGAAAGAGCTGGCCAAGAACGGCGGGAAAGTTCCGCAGGACTTGCTCAACAAATAGCCCTCAGCGTTCGACCGGGCCGGAAGCGCCGATTTTTCGGCTCGATCGCTGACGGAAGGGAACGTCGAGTCTGAGCAGGTTTAGATGGCCTCCCAGCGGCGTCCTGTATTTGTTAGAAGCTCGCGCGTTGCAAGATCGGCTGACCGCTTCTTTGCTCTACAAGGAACCGATGCGGGGAACTAGGTTGTAACGTGCCGTTAATTCTCGTCGCGCTGCTCCTTTTCGTCCTCCTCGCCCTGGCTGGCGTCTTTCTGCTTTCGTTTGTCTTGCGTTACCGGGCGAGCACTGCGCGACGCCGGAGCCGACCCTGGGTCGCTACCACCAACGCCTGGATGACCGGCCTGTCGGCTCTCTTCTTTCTTTCTTTCGCCGCGCTTCTCTCCTTCTGGATCGCGGGCGCGTTTCCATCCGCGCTCGCGGGGGTGGGATGCGGAATCCTACTCGGGTTACTCGGTCTGCTGCTGACCCGTTGGGAAGCAAATCCCGACGGACTTTTTTATACTCCGAGCCGCTGGCTGGCGCTCTTCCTCACCCTGGCGATCGCCGCCCGCATCGCCTACGGCTGGTGGCGCGGATTTCACCACATCGGCGATTCCGCAGGCGTAAACCCGTTCCTCACCGCCTCGGCCATGCAGCTCTCACTCGCCGTCGCCGGCGGATTGATCGGTTACTACCTCGCCTACGCGATCGGCGTCCGCCTGCGTCTCACGCGCCACGAGCGTGACCGCGCCAGGTGACCAGTTCCGGCCTGGCTAACTTTGCCGTGCCGATAATCGGCCACGGTCTCCCATACGCAGCTTGACATCGCCCGCCCCGGCGGGCGACAAGAGCGCCCGATGTCTTCAAGCAAACGTCTCTTCTCCAAAGCTCCGGAGGGGGCGGCCGTGCTCTTCTTCATTCAGATCTTCGCGACGCTCGGGTTCGCGGTGCTTTATTCGACCCTCGTCCTTTACGCGACGAAGCATCTTAAGCTCTCGGCCAAGGAGGCGACGACGTTGATGGGCGTGTTCGGCGCTTTCAATTACGGACTCCATCTCTTCGGCGGTTATCTCGGCGGGCGGTTTCTTTCGAACCGGAATCTTTTTGTCGGCGGCATGGCGCTGCAGGTCATCGGTTGCGCCTGCATCGCGGTCGGGACCTCGGCGATGTTTTACATCGGCCTCGCTTTTTTTCTCACCGGCTGCGGTCTGAATGTGACCTGCATCAACATGATGCTGACCCAGCGCTTCACCCCGGAGGATCCGCGGCGCGAGGGCGCGTTCCTCTGGAATTATGCCGGCATGAATGTCGGCTTCTTTGTCGGGTTCGCGGCCGCGGGTTATTACCAGGCGACGGAGAGTTACTCGAGCCTTTTCATCTTCGCCACGATCGGCAATTTCATGGCCATCGTCCTCGCCTTGTTTAACTGGACGACGCTGACCGATCGCAACACGCCGCTGCGCGAGGCGACGTCGCAACAGTTCCGGCTTCGCCTGCTCTTGAGAATCGTTCCCGCCCCTTCCGGCCTCTGGAGCATAAACCACACGACCGGGATGAGAGCGAAGACAATGACGATGCCGGCGAGCAGGC
>JBKJNW010000236.1:0-5547 GCA_046593335.1 Chthoniobacterales bacterium
ATCTTATGCCCGACACACTTAAGGACGCGCGCTTTTTCAAGCGACCGCGGTGGTTGCAAACCGCCGCTCCTTGTCTCGTTCTCCTGCTTGGCATGGCGTTGGCCGGCTGCGGAAAAAATCAAAGCGCTCAGTCCGCAGAGACCGCGCCTCCTGCGGCGAAAGGTGACGAGAACATCGTCACCCTAACGAAGGCAAACCTGCAAAACGTCGATCTGAAAATCGAGCCGGTCGCGCGCGGTAATATTGAAATCACGTTCCAGGCGGCGGGCGCGGTCAGCGCCAACCTGAACAAGACGGCGAAGATCGTCACCACTCTCGAAGGCCGCCTCCTGCAGATGAACTTCGACCTCAATGACAAAGTCAAAGTGGGCGACGTTCTTGCGCTGGTCGAGACGCCAGAACTGCTCGGTAAGCCACTTGAATTAAAGGCGCCGATCGACGGCGCCATCATCGATCGCCCGGCAGTGGTTGGCGAGTTGGTCGACAAGGGCACGCCGATTTACACCATCAGCGATCCGCTGCACCTGTGGGTCATCGCGCAAATCAAGGAGCGCGATATCGCCCTGGTGGAAGTGGGCCAAGAAGCGACGTTCACGGTGCTGGCGCGCCCTAACGAGCGGTTCTCGGGCAAGGTCGCGCGCATTGGCAACCATGTGGAGCCCGATTCCCGCACGCTCGAAGTGCGGATCGAGACGGAGAACCCGGAGGGCAAGCTGAAGCCCGGCATGTTCGCGGACGTGGCCATCACCACCGCCGTCTTGCGCGACGCACTCGTCATCCCGGAAAGCGCCGTGCAGAGCGATCAGGAGCGGCAAATCGTCTTTGTCTCGTTAGGGGACGGCAAATTCGAGAAGCGGTTGGTCAAGCTCGGGAAGCAGCAAGGTGACATTGAGCAGGTGCTCGATGGCTTGAAGGAGGGCGAGAAAATCGTCACCCAAGGCAGCTTCATGGTGAAGTCCGAAATGCTCAAAGGCGAGCTGCAAGAGAAGGACTGAGCCATGATCAACGCCATCCTGAATTTCTCCGTCCGGCAGCGGATGCTCGTGATTCTTGGCGTGGCCCTGCTGACGGGCTTCGGGATTCTCGCGCTCAAACAGATTCCGATCGACGCCTTTCCCGACGTGACCAATGTGCAGGTGCAGGTGATCGCGACCGCGGGCGGGATGTCGCCGCCCGAAGTGGAAAAACTCGTCACCCGGCCGGTCGAACTGGAGATGTCCGGTCTGCCGCGGCTCACCGAGATACGCTCGGTTTCCAAGATTGGTATTGCGGTGATCACGGTGGTTTTCGAGGACGGCGTGGATGACTACTTTGCCCGGCAGCTCGTTTCGGAGCGGTTGCAATCGGCCCGCGGAAGCTTTCCCGACGGGGTCGACGCTTCGTTAGGCCCGATCACGACTGGGCTGGGCGAAATTTTCCAATACACGCTCGTGAGCAAGGACGGGAAGCACGATCTGACTGACCTGCGGACGATCCAGGATTACATCGTCAAACCGATTCTGCGCACGGTCCCGGGCGTGACCGAGATCAATTCCTTCGGCGGCCTGGTCAAGCAATACCAGGTGATCATTAAGCCCGATCGGCTGACCTCATACCACATCACGTTGCAAGAGGTCTTCGACGCGCTGCAAAAGAATAACTCGAACGCGAGTGGCAATTTCATCAAGCACTATGCCGAGCAGTACGTGGTGCGCGGCATTGGTCTGGTCAAAGACACTCGGGACATCGAAAATATCATCGTCGCGACGCACGACCACACGCCGATCTACGTGCGCGATGTGGCGGAGGTGAAGATCGGCGCGGAATTGCGCCAGGGCGCCTTCACCATCAATGGCAAAGGCGAAACCGTCGCCGGCATCGTCCTGATGCTAAAAGGCGCGAGCGGACGCGATGTCGTCAACGCGGTAAAAGCGCGATTGCCGGAGGTGCAAAAAGCGTTGCCACCGGGCGTCGCACTGGTGCCGTACTACGATCGGACCGAACTGGTCAAAGATGCGATCCACACCGTCACCAAAGCGCTCGAAGAAGGTGCGATTTTTGTCCTCATCATCCTGATCGTGCTCCTGGCCGATTGGCGCAGCGCGGTCATCGTCACTCTCGTCCTCCCGCTCGCCGCGCTCTTCGCCTTTATCATGATGCGGTGGTGGGGTCTGACGGCCAATCTGATGTCGTTAGGCGGTCTTGCCATCGGCCTCGGGATGATGGTCGATGGAGCGGTCGTGATGGTGGAAAATGTTCATCGCCACCTGACCGAGAAAGGCGACCCCGCACAGCATCACCGGCAAAACAAAACCGAGATGGTCCTTTACTCAGCCAAGGAAGTCGGCCGGCCGATCGTCTTTGGGATTTTCATTATCATCATTGTTTTCCTACCCCTCTTCACCTTGCAGGGCTTCGAGGGAAAAATGTTCAGCCCGCTTGCTTTTACCATCTCCTTCGGGCTGCTCGGCTCGCTCATTCTTTCGCTCACCTTCGTGCCGATGCTCTGCACCTTTCTGCTTAAACAAACCCCGCACGAACATGATCCATTTCATATTCGCTGGCTCAAACACGCTTACCTGGTCGCGCTCAAACCGTGCGTTCGTCATCCGTGGTGGGTTGTCACCCCGGCTGTCCTGGCTTTACTCGCCTCCCTCGCGCTCGTTCCCATGATCGGGACTGAGTTCCTTCCCACCCTCGACGAAGGCGCCATCACCATCCGAGCGACCCGTCTCCCGAGCATTTCGCTCGAGGATTCGGTCGAGAACGAAACGCGCATCGAGAAAATCATCAAAGGTTTTCCCGAGGTCATCGACATGATCTCGAAAACCGGCCGCGCCGACATCGCCTCCGATCCCGACCCGGTGAGCACGAGCGACACGATCGTGACTCTCAAGCCGCGAGCGCAGTGGACGACGACCAAATCGAAAGAAGAGCTAGTCAACAAAATGCGCGATGCGCTCGAAGTCGTGCCCGGTGTCAGCTTCAATTTCACCCAGCCGATTGCGATGCGGGTCGATGAACTGGTCAGCGGAATCAAAGCCACCATTGGGATCAAGATCTTTGGCGATAACCTGGATGTTCTCGCGACTAAAGGCGATGCGGTCGCGCGCGTCCTGGCCACGGTGCCCGGCGCGGCCGATGTGGCCGTGGAAAAGGTCGGCGGACTCGCCTATCTCCAGATCGAGATCGATCGCGAGAAAATCGCCCGCTACGGAATCAATGTCGCCGATGTGCAGAGCGTCATTGAAACTGCGATCGGCGGGAAGGAAGCGACCAAAGTTTACGAAGGGCTGAAAGTCTTCGGCCTGGCCGTTCGCTTCCCGGAAAAAGCGCGCAACGACGTCGAGCCGATCAAACGAATCCTGATTCCAGCACCGAGCGGCGCGCTCATCCCGCTCGGTCAGCTCGCCAACGTCCACGTCGTCGAAGGGCCGGCCGAGATCGGTCGCGACGACGGGCAGCGCCGGATCGTTGTCCTTTGCAACGTGAACGGACGCGACATCGGCAGCTTCGTTCAGGAAGCGCAGCAGAAAATCGACGCCGCGGTCAAGCTCCCGCCCGGTTACTTCATGACCTGGGGCGGTCAGTTCGAGAACCAGCAGCGCGCCAACAAACGCTTCGCGCTCGTCATACCGATCACGATCGCCGGAATTTTTATCCTGCTTTTTGGCTCCTTCGACTCGGTCAAACAAGCGCTCCTCATCATTCTTAACATCCCCTTCGCCCTGATCGGCGGCATCCTCGCGCTCATCATTGGCGGGTTTAATCTCAGTGTCAGCGCGAGCGTCGGTTTCATCGCGCTCTTCGGCGTCGCCGTCCTCAACGGCGTCGTCATGGTCAGCTATTTCAACGAGCTGCGCCGTGAAGGCATCAACCTCGAATTGGCGGTCATTAAAGGCGCGGTCGTTAGGCTGCGGCCAGTGCTCATCACCGCAAGCGTCGCCGCGCTCGGCCTGCTCCCGATGCTCTTCGCCACCGGACCTGGCAGCGAAATTCAAAAACCACTCGCCGCAGTCGTCATCGGCGGTTTGATCAGCTCGACGTTGCTCACGCTATTCATCCTGCCGACGCTCTACAACGTTTTCGAGCGCAAGAGCCGCCCTGCGTCCCAACCGTTGCCCGATCCGCCGTCAAGCAAAGAGCTGGGACTGGCCTAACCAATTTGCGCACGATGCGATACGGAATTCTGCTCATCCTCGCCCTCTGCGGCTTTGTCACTTCCTTCGGAGCGCACATTGTCGCGACCAACCTGCCGCCCTACGCACAGGCGATCGGCGTCGGCGCGTTCGTCATCGGATTGCTCATCGCGGTTTACGATTTCGCGGAGTTATTCGCGAAACCGATCGCTGGTTTCATCGCAGATAGAAGCGGAATGAAGCTGACGCTCCTGGTGGGTCTCGGCGTCTTTATCCTCGGGTCGCTGCTCTTTTTGGTCATCAGTCCGAAACTATTGCTCCTCGTGCGCTTCGTTCAGGGACTGGGTGCGGCCGCCCTTTCCACCGTCTCAATCACACTCGTCGCGAAATACTTTGAGACTGGGCGCGGCAAGGCCTTTGGCATCTACAATGCAATCAAAGGCGCCGGCTATGTCATTGCTCCGGCGCTCGGCGGGTTTCTGATCAGCGGCTTTGGCTTTGCCATGATCTTTATCGTCTCGGCCGGAGTCGGTGTGGTGGCTTTTCTCCTTAGCCTCCTCTTGCCGCGCGACGAGGAGAAGAGTGGCGGGTTGGAGGACGATGACGACGATCTCTCGCTCCGGCAGTTCTTTCTCATCTTCAAAGAACCGCGCCTGCTGCCGACTTATGCCGTCATCGTGGTCAACATGTTCATGGTCGGAATCCTTTTCGGCTTCCTGCCGGTCTATCTGCACGGGATTGGCTACACGCCGCTGCAATCGGGCACGGCGGTGAGCGCCGCGACGCTCAGCTATCTGCTCGTGCAGCCACTCGCTGGTTATTTGGCCGATCGAATTTCCATCAGCGTCACCGTCATCGTCGGGCTCAGCCTCGCGGCTGGCGCCATCATCCTGACGACGTTCACCACCGGCGCATTACTCTTGGTTGTGATCATTGCCGCGGGCATCGGAGTCGGAACCGTCTGGACGAATTGCGACGCGCTCGTCGGCGCGCTCGCGGACAAGGACCAGCTCGGCGCCAGCATGGGCGCAGCACAATCCTTCAAAGAATTCGGCGACATGGTCGGGCCGTTGCTGGTCGGGTTGATCACTCAGTTCTACGGCGTTCGCATCGGTTTCGTCAGCTGCGGATTGGTCGCGGTGGTCTGCCTCTTCTTCGTCGCGAAGTCCGGCGCGCTGACGACGGCGGCCTCGGCCGACGGTTGATCGGTTCGTCGCTTTGACGTTAGGCTGGTAACGCACCCGGCGCGGCGGTAGGGCTCGACGAACCGTTGGCGCTGTTTATCCCGAGACGACTAGTTTGGCGGCGCCGTAATGTTCTCCGCGCCGTCCTGCGCCGGGCGGGGCGCGTAGTGTTGTTTCGCTTTTTCCAAAACGTCGTCGTGCGGCGTCGGCTCGTATTCGTAGTCGTCCGGCTCGCGATAATCTTT
>JBKJNW010000043.1:0-5160 GCA_046593335.1 Chthoniobacterales bacterium
CATCCGTGTAATCCGCGGAATCCGTGGTTCATTCTTTGCTATGAATCCGCCCGCAACTGATCCGGCCTTCGAGATTTCGTTGCGGCCGCCGATGTTCAGCGAGTTCACCGGCCAGGAGAAGGTCTGTGAGCGGATCGAGGTGCTGGTCCAGGCGGCGACAAAACGCGGCGACGTCCTCGAGCACATTTTGCTCATCGGGCCGCCCGGGCTTGGGAAGACGACGCTGGCGCACATCATCGCGAACGCGATGGGCGTGAACATCAAGAACACGAGCGGCCCAGTAATCGAAAAAGCGGGCGAGCTCGCGGGATTGCTGACCAGCTTGGAAAAAGGCGACGTCCTTTTCATCGACGAGATCCATCGGCTCCAGCCGACGATCGAGGAGTATCTCTATCCCGCGATGGAGGATTACAAGCTCGACATCATCATCGACCAGGGACCGCAGGCGCGGAGTCTGCAATTGCGCCTGCCGAAGTTTACCCTGATCGGTGCGACCACTCGCTCGGGCATGTTAAGCGCGCCTCTCCGCTCACGTTTTGGGATGACGGCGCGGCTCGATTATTACAGCGCGGAAGAGATGCAGAAGATCATCCTGCGAAGTGCCGGTTTATTGAACGTGGAGATCGACGCCGCGGGCGCGGCCGAGATCGCGACCCGCACCCGTGGCACGCCGCGGACGGCGAACAACCTGCTCCGCTGGGTGCGCGATTACGTGCAGGTGAAAGCGGATGGCCGCATCACGGCCGAGCTGGCGGATCGCGCCCTAACGATGCTCGAAATCGACCGCGACGGCTTCGATCAATGGGACAAGCGCATCCTCGAAACTCTGATCTACAAGTTCAACGGCGGCCCAGTCGGCCTAAGCTCGCTCGCGGTCGCGGTCGGGGAGGAAGCCGGCACGCTCGAGGAAGTGAACGAGCCCTATTTGATCATGGAAGGTTACATCAAACGGACGGCGCAGGGGCGGGTGGCCTTGCCTAACGCCTACCGAAAACTGGGGATCAAGCCCCCGGTCGGACCGCAAAGCGAGTTGTATCTCGGGTAGGGTGAGCGTCCCGCCCGCCGGCGAGGGCGTCTCGCGCTCGCACACTTGAAAAGATTGTTTTCGCGAGACGCGAAAACCGGCGGGCGGGACGCCCACCCTACCCGAGATTCGCTCGCAGACGGTTCCGTGTATAAAGGAAGACATGATGGAGCCCTCGGCCGATCTTTTTCCCAACGTCGCGAAGGTCCTCTCCGTCGCGGAGTTGACCCGTTCCATTCGCGGGCTGCTCGAGACACGCTTCGGCGCGGTCTGGGTGCAGGGCGAAATTTCTAACTACAAAAAACATCCTTCCGGTCACCAATATTTTACCCTCAAAGACCAGCGCTCCGCCATCTCCTGCGTGATTTTCCGCAACACCCTCCCGCCGGTGCCCGGCCCGCTCACGGACGGCATGCAGGTCCAGGTTTACGGCGGCGTCACCGTCTTCGAAGCGCGCGGGCAGTATCAGCTCAACGTCCAAATCCTGCAGTCGCGCGGGCTGGGTCTGTTGCAGGCAAAGTTTGAAGCGCTGAAGCGGAAACTGGAGGCGGAAGGCCTTTTCGAGCAGGCGCGGAAACGCGTGCTTCCGAAATTCCCGCGCCGCATCGGCATCGTCACCTCGGCCAGCGGCGCGGCCATCCAGGATATTCTAAACGTCTTGCAACGGCGCGCGCCGAACGTCGAGATCCTGATCAGCCCGGTGCGGGTGCAGGGCACCGGCGCCGCCCTCGATATTGCGACTGCAATTCGCGAGCTGAGCGCGCCTAACGAGGCTTGGAAAACGCTCGACGTCCTGGTCGTGGCGCGGGGCGGCGGGAGCATCGAGGATCTTTGGGAGTTCAACGAAGAGATCGTGGCCCGGGCGATTTTCCATTCTCCCATTCCCGTGGTCTCGGCGGTGGGCCACGAAGTCGATTTCACGATCGCGGATTTTGTCGCCGACCTGCGCGCGCCGACTCCGAGCGCGGCGGCCGAGCTCATCGTGCCCGATGTGGGCGATCTGGAACGTCGAGTGCGCGAGATGCAGAATTGTCTCGGCAAATGCTGGCGCGATTTTCTGACCCGCGCTCGCAGCCGCTTGAGTGCGGCGTCGGAGAAGGCGCTATTCCGCGAACTAAGCGGCCGGCTGCGCGACGCTCAGCAGCAGCTCGATTTCGCGAAGGAATCGATTGCGCGCACGCTGGAACGAAGGCGCACCCAGGAGCGGACGCGTCTAACGAATGCGCTCCTGGCCCTGAAGGCGCACAATCCCGCCCGGGAACTGGCCGCGCGCCGCCAGGGCCTGCAGGAAATCCGTCGCCGCCTCGCCGGGTGTTCGAAACAACGTCTGACGGAGGTGCGCGAACGCTGGGATCGGGCGGCGGGCATGCTGCGCATTCTCGGTCCACAGGCAACCCTCGAGCGCGGCTACAGCATCACGCTCAATGCCAACGGCAAAGTGATCCGCCGAGTGGCAGAAGCCAAAACGCGGACGCAGGTAAAAACCCGCGTCCGCGATGGTGAATTTGAATCTACGGTTAGTTAACCGGGCCGCTTATTGCGGGTTGAGGACCGGGTTGTTGGTCGCGTCGAGCCAGTCGGTGCCCGCGGCAAAAAGGTCCGCGCCGGTGGTAGTTCCCGGCCGCTTCACTTTCTTACTGGCAACGTCCACTTTCATGATCTGGCCGCTTGCATCACAGAAAACAACGATTGCTTTCTTGGCTGCCCAGACTCCGCCCTGATTCGATTTATTCGTGTCGTATACCGGAATCGTAGTTGTAAAACCGTCGCAGAGCAGCGGGAAGGCGGGGTTAGAGGTGTCGGTCAGACCGGCCACGTAGGCGTAGGTATTTTCACCGGCCTTGAGCGTATCGACCCGTGATCCTGAACCGGCAGCGTCGAGTTTGTTATCAGCATTTTTCGGAGTCCACTTCGATGAGGCGACCGTGAAAACATCTTCGCTCTGCAGGTAATTCGGAAAGAGCCACCAGAACGCATCGTTGGAGAGAGTTGGCAGCGTGTCCGCAGCACCGTTGTAATCGACAGCCGGCTGCTTGGAGGGATAGAAACCGTTGTTGTCGCTAGCAAAGAGTTTCAGTGCAACGCCAACTTGCTTGGCGTTGGACAGATCCTTGGTTTGGTTGGCGCGTTCCGTAACTCCGTTAAAGACCGGCAGCGCGATGCTGGCCAAAATGGCGATGATCGTGATCACGACCAGGAGCTCGATGAGTGTGAAGGCTGACTTGGTTTTTTTCATTGGCGTTGGTTGTCGGGGCCGAGACTGCGCGATTGCCGGAAACCGGTCAACAGCAAAATACAATGGTTTTGTTAACCGGTTAACGCCTTGGGCTTTGATCCGGGCCCGCCGCTCCAGTTCGACCCTGTTGCGGCTGGGGGGTCTGACCCCCGGCCTGCACGGTAGGGCGAGACTCCGTCGAGCCGTGAGGTGCGCGCGGCGACGAAGAAACGGTTGTCCCACCGGCTCGACGGAGTCTCGCCCTACCGTGCGGATGCGCCGGAAGATTGCGGATCGCGGCTTTGCTCGATCGAGTTTGCCTTGGCGAGGGACTCGAATCGGCCCGACAAATTGGCGGCACACTCAGCCGGGGTCAACGACTTGGGCAGGGGCGGCGCAGAGTTCACGTTTGAAGGCGACGAGCGCGAGCGGGGGGAGATTGACGACAATCGAATGCGTTCGTCCCTGCCATTCGACCGCTTCCGCTTCCAGGCCGCCGAGATTTCCGATATTGCTACCGCCGTAGGTTTCCCCGTCGGTATTGATGATTTCGCGGTAGAAACCGTCGTCAGGCAAACCGATCCGGTAATTGTAACGCACGACCGGGGTGGCGTTGACGACAAAGACCAGAATTTCGCCCTCGCGCGAGCGGCGGAGGAAGGCGACGACGCAGTTGTCGGCATCGTGGAAATCGATCCACTCGAAACTCTCGTGCGAATCGTCCATGTCCCAAAGCACGGGCTCGTTCCGATAAACATGGTTCAGGTGCTGCACCAATCGCTTCAGGCCGTCATGTCGCGGCAGATTGGTCAAGTCCCAGTCAAGGCTCTGGTCATGATTCCATTCCCGGTATTGGCCAAACTCGCAGCCCATGAAGAGGAGCTTTTTCCCCGGATGAGCAAACATCCAGGCGTAGAACATCCGCAGGTTGGCAAACTTCTGCCATTCGTCGCCCGGCATCTTGTTGATCAGCGAACCTTTGCCATGCACGACCTCGTCATGGCTAAGGACAAGAACAAAGTGCTCCTGGAAGGCATACATGATGGAGAAGGTCACGTTCCCCTGGTGGAAGCGGCGATAAATCGGGTCGAGCGCCATGTAATGCAGGAAGTCGTGCATCCAACCCATGTTCCATTTGAAGCCGAACCCGAGGCCGCCCAGATGGGTCGGTCGCGAGACGCCCGGCCAGTCGGTTGATTCCTCCGCGATCGTCATCACGCCGGGAAAACTCTCGTAGCAGAGTTCGTTAGTCTGTTTCAGGAAAAAGACCGCGTCGAGATTCTCGCGACCGCCGAAAGCGTTCGGGATCCACTGCCCCGGCTGACGCGAATAATCGAGGTAAAGCATCGAGGCGACGGCGTCCACCCGAAGGCCGTCGATGTGATATTTGTCGAGCCAGAAGAGCGCGTTGGCGGTGAGGAAATTGCGCACCTCGTTCCGGCCGAAATTAAAAATGAGCGTGCCCCAATCCTGGTGTTCGCCTTGCCGCGGATCGGCGTGCTCGTAGAGATCCGTCCCGTCAAATTCCGCCAGGCCGTGCGCGTCTTTCGGGAAATGCGCCGGCACCCAGTCCATGATCACGCCGACGCCGGCCTGGTGACAGGCGTCGATGAAATGCCGGAGTTCATCCGGGCTGCCAAAGCGGCTCGTCGGCGCGTAATAATTCGTCACCTGGTAACCCCACGAACCTTCGAAGGGATGCTCCGCGATCGGCAAAAGCTCAATGTGGGTGAAACCCATCTCGAGCACATACGGGAGCAGCTTCTCCGCAAACTCGAGGTAACTGAGCGAGCGATTCCCCTCCTCCGACGCGCGCTGCCAGGAGCCGAGATGCACTTCGTAGATGCTGACCGCGCTCTGCTGCCATTCCTTTTTTGCGCGCGCGGTCATCCAGGCATCGTCGTTCCATTGATAACGCTCG
>JBKJNW010000106.1:0-8500 GCA_046593335.1 Chthoniobacterales bacterium
AGATCGCGCCGGCAAAATTGGCGCGCGTTTTCCAGGAAAATGCCGACGAGCCGCGGGCCGAACTGCTGGCCGCCGCGCTCGCGAGCAGAGTTTTCCCGACCACGCTTGCGCTCGCGAACGCTATCCGCGCCGCCCTGCCGCGCCTGCCTAACGAGGAGACTGAACTATCCGTCCGGCGTGTTTTTCAGGCCTTGCGGATCGCGGTCAACGAAGAGTTTTCGGCCCTCGAGACTTTCCTGCGTCACCTCCCTTCGTGTCTCAACCCGGGCGGCCGAGTCGCCATTCTCACCTTTCATTCCGGGGAAGATCGCCGGGTGAAAAAATCGTTCGCGGCGGGTTTGGAGGCGCAGCTCTTTTCCGAGATTGCACGCGATGTCATCCGCCCGACCACGGCGGAACGGAACGCCAACCCGCGGTCGGTCTCAGCCAAGTTGCGCTGGGCGCGCCGGTCTCTCACCTAACGTCGACCGAATTCGGACGTTGACCGGCACTGTGATTTTTTCGCAGAGTCCCGAGAAGGGCTGCAGGTTCCGTGAAGGTGGAGCGGCGGCCGATCACTCCAACAATCGAAAGGAATTAATGAAAGCAGCTAAATTCAGTTTGTTAATCGCAGCGACGGTGGCAATCGCCTCCATTGGAATCGCCGCGGAAAAGAAAGCGGCGTCGTCCGCTACCGAAAGTCACAGAGTTTACGATGCCGGCAAGCTCGAGTGGGGCCCGCCGCCGCCGGGATTTCCCGCCGGTGCGCAAGTGGCGGTGTTGTACGGCAACCCGGGCGAGAAGGGTGTTTACACGGTGCGTTTGAAGGCGCCGGCGGGTTACAAGATCATGCCGCATACCCATCCGACGGCGGAGCTGGTCACGGTGATTTCGGGCGGTGTTCATGTTGGGATGGGCAGTAAGTTCGACGAAAGCGCCGGGGAAGCGATGACCGGCGGCGGGTTCGTTTCCTTGCCCGCCAAGATGCAGCACTTCGCATGGTTCACGGAAGACTCCGTCATCCAGGTGCACGGCGAGGGGCCGTTTGTGATCAACTATGTCAATCCCGCGGACGATCCGCGGAATGCGAACAAGTAATCGCGAAGAGCTGATTTTCGTTTCGGCGCGAGGGAAAAATTCCTCGCGCCGAATTTTTTGCTCCTCGGCCAAACCAAATCGGCGCATCCAGCGAGGCCGTTCAGACGAATCGCTCGAGCTGGTTTAGAGTACCGACATGCCAATGAATACAGACACCGCCACGACAGAAGCCAACCTCACCGCCGCCCGCAGCGCATCCGCCTACGCTGCGACGAGTGCGACCACACCGCTGGGCCCGTTCACGATCGAACGCCGCGCCCTCCGTCCGAGCGATGTCCGGATTGAAATTCTCTACACCGGGGTTTGCCACAGCGATCTCCACATGGCGCGGAACGAGTGGGGCAACAGCATTTACCCGATCGTGCCCGGGCATGAAATTGTCGGCCGCGTCAGCGCGGTGGGCGAAAACGTGACCAATTTCAAAGAAGGCGATCTCGCCGCCGTCGGTTGCATGGTCGATTCTTGCCAGGACTGCGCGAGTTGCGCGGATGGGCTCGAACAGTATTGCGAGAAGGGTCTGACCCTCACTTACAATAGTAAGGAGAGCGACGGCTCGATCACTTACGGCGGCTATTCGGAATCGATCGTGGTAACGGAAAACTTTGTCCTGCACGTCTCCGATAAGCTCGATCTGAAAGCGACTGCCCCGCTCCTCTGCGCCGGTATTACTCTTTACTCGCCCTTGCGCCATTGGAAGGCGGGCCCCGGCATGAATGTCGGCATCATCGGTCTCGGCGGTCTCGGGCACATGGGAGTAAAATTCGCGCATGCGATGGGCGCGAAGGTGACGGTGATCACGACCTCAGTCGGCAAAGAGGAAGACGCGCGCCGGCTCGGAGCGGACAGCGTCCTTATTTCCAAGGATGCGACCGCGATGGAAAAAGCGGCGAACTCCTTTGACCTGCTCATGAATACGATCCCGGTCGATCACGACCTCAATCCGTATGTGGCGCTGCTCAAGCGCGACGCGACGATGGTGATCGTGGGCGCGATTGAACCGCTTACGCACGACTTTGCGACGGCCCAGATCGTAACGAAACGCCGGAGCATCGCCGGCTCGTTGATTGGCGGGATCGAGGAAACACAGGAGATGCTCGATTACTGCGCGGAGCACAACATCGTCTCCGACGTGGAAATGATCGACATGCATGAAATTAACGAGGCCTACGAACGCATGCTGAAAAGCGACGTGAAGTATCGCTTTGTCATCGATATGGCTTCGCTCAAGAAGGACGCCTAACGATGTCGCGGATTGTTCGTTTCCATGAAACCGGCGGGCCGGAAGTTTTAAAAATCGAAGAGGTCGAGGTGCCGGCGCCGAAAAAGGGCGAGGTGCGGATCGCGGTCAAGGCGCTGGGGTTGAACCGGGCCGAGGCGATGTTTCGCGCGGGGCAATACCTTGAGCAGCCGAAGTTCCCAGCCCGGATCGGTTACGAGGCGTCGGGCACGGTCGAGGCGATCGGCGAAGGCGTGGAAGATTTGCAGGTCGGTAACGCAGTCAGCACGATTCCGGGATTTTCGCTTAACGACTACGGCGTTTACGGCGAAGTTGCGTTGGCCCCGGCGAGTGCAGTCGCAAAACATCCGGCTTCGCTTTCGTGGGAGGAGGCGGCGGCGATCTGGATGCAATATGCGACCGCCTACGGCGCGCTGGTCGACATCGGCAAACTGAAAAAACGCGACACCGTTTTGATTCCGGCGGCCTCCAGCAGTGTGGGCCTCGCCGCGATCCAAATTGCAAATTTAATCGGGGCGAAGCCGATCGCGTTGACCCGCACGAGCGAGAAACGGCAGGCGCTTCTAGACGCCGGCGCGGCACACGTCATCGCCACGGAGGAACAGGATCTGGTCGCGGAAGTGATGAAGTTGACCCGCAAAAAAGGCGCGCGCCTGGTCTTCGATCCGGTCGCGGGGCCGACCCTGGCCAAACTGGCGGCGGCGACCAAAGAACGCGGCATTATTTTCCAATACGGCGCCCTCAGCAGTGAGCCGACGCCGTTGCCCCTGATGGACGTGCTGGGCAAATCGCTCACGGTGCGCGGCTACCTGCTCTTCGAGATCACGGGAAATCCCAAACGGCTGCAAAAAGCGAAACAGTTCATCACCGACGGTCTCGCTTCCGGAAAATTGAAGCCGGTCATTGCCAGGACGTTTTCCGGTCTCGAGTCGATCGTCGAGGCGCATCGCTACCTCGAGAGTAACGAGCAGATCGGAAAGATCGTCGTCACCGTCTAACGCCTAACGAGCGCGCGAGACGCGCACTTCCGGCCGATAAGTTATGCGGACGAGCAGGTCGCCGCGTCCACCGCGCGGCTTGGGCATTCCCTCGCCGGCGAGGCGGACAATTTCGCCGCGTTTCACCCGGCGCGGAATCGTTAGGCGGATCATCCCGCCGGTCGGACGCTCGATCATTTCGCTGCCACCGGCTTCGCCGCGCTGGGCGCTAATCCGGAAATCGGTCCGGAGATCGGAGCCGCGGACCTTGAAACGGAATCCCGGCAAAGCCTTTAAGCGGAGCTGAACAAAACCGCGCGCTTCCGTTCCAACTCTCGGCAGGCGCAAACGCGTTCCAGGTGCGGTCATCGGTGGAATGGTGACGCGATACGTCTCGGGACCGTCACGATTCACGGGATCCTTTACCTGCAGATCTATCGATGTCCCGCGGAGGAAATCCTCGATTCGCAATCGGACTTCCTGCGTGATGTTTTGCTCGATCTTCGCGCCCCGACCAGGCGCGGCGGCCTGGCTGGCCTGATCGAGCGCGCGGTCGTAGGCGCGGCGGCGCGCCGGGTCGCGCAGGATTTCGTAGGCCGCATTCAGCGCTTCAGTCCGCGAACGTGCCGCCGCGGAGTTTGGATTTAGATCGGGATGATAACGTTTCGCGAGCAACCGATAAGCGTCGCGGATTTGGGTGGGAGCGCAGTGGCGATCGAGCCCGAGGATCTCGTAATGATTTTCCGAAGTCGCCTCCATGCGGACAGTTATATTCTTCGTTAGGCAAGGAGTCAGCTCGCTGGAATTTGTTTGATCGTCTGGTAGAGCTTTTGCGCATCGACTGGTTTCGTCAGGTGATACCGGAAACCAGCCGTCACGCTCTGCGCGACATCGGATTCCATGCCGTAACCGCTCAGGGCCACGCCCACAATTGTGGTCTCATCGCGCAGCGCCGCCATCACTTCATAACCAGTTCCATCCGGCAACCCGAGATCGCTGATCAGAATATCGAAAGTCTCGGCGGCTTTGCGTTTTGACGGAATGCATGAGCGAGTTTCGTCTGCCTCATACGTGATGCAAGAACGCCAGGCGTGGCTTTCTCGAGAGGGCGGAGACCCTAATGGCACCGGCAACCGCGCCCCCGTTATTCGCGCATCTGAAAATCCAACCGGGTCGCACGGCGCAACCGATTCAGAGACAGGCGCGTGCGATGCGAAAATCTTCTTCCACACTCATCACAGTCGGTGTGACCGCCGCGGCGACGGCCGCGCTCACCACTTTCGCGCGAAATTTTATCAGCGGCGAAAAAAAGATCCGGCATCGGATCGCGCAGGATTATGGGATCAGCGATCCGCAATTCGAGCGCTCAATGAGCCAACTCCTCGGTCCGCCGATTCTCGATGGAAACCTCGTTCGCCCGCTGCGCAACGGGGTGGAGATTTTCCCGGCCATGCTCGATGCGATCGTGCGCGCGGAGCGGAGCATCACGTTCGAAACGTTCGTCTATTGGTCGGGCAGTATCACCCAACGTTTCGCCGATGCGCTGTCCGAGAGGGCGCGCGCCGGGGTGAAGGTGCACCTGCTCGTCGACGGAGTCGGCTGCGACTGCGTGAACGGGCCAGCCCTGCGGCAAATGACGGATGCCGGAGTGGAGGTGGAGGTTTATCACATCCGGAATCTCGCGCGGGCGAATCATCGCACGCATCGCAAGCTGCTCGTGGTCGATGGCCGGGTTGGCTTCACCGGGGGCGTCGGGATTGCCGATCAATGGAACGGGAACGCGTCCTCGCCTAACGAGTGGCGCGATTCGCACTACCAGGTGGAAGGTCCGGTCGTGGCGCAAATGCAGGCTGCCTTTCTCGATAACTGGATGAAGACGCGCGCGATCGTCCTGCATGGCGAAGAATATTTTCCCGCGCTTCAACCGGCGGGCCCGCATCGGTGCCAGATGTTTAAGAGCTCGCCCATGGAAGGGAGCGAGAGCGCGCGGCTGATGTATCTCCTTTCCATCGCCGCCGCCGAGCGGAGCATTAAAGTCGGCAATGCCTACTTCGTGCCCGACGATCTGACCGCGCAGACTTTGGTGGAAGCGGCGGAACGCGGCGTAAAAATCGAGCTACTTGTGCCCGGTCCTCACATCGATTCCACGGCCGTGCGCTCGGCCTCGCGCAGTCGGTGGGGGCGGTTGCTCGAGCGGGGAATTCGCATTTTTGAATTCCAGCCGAGCATGTATCACTGCAAGACGATGGTCATCGATGGTCTCTGGACCTCGGTTGGCTCGGCGAATTTCGATAACCGTTCCTTTCGGCTGAACGACGAGGCCAATCTCAACATCATCGATCGCGAGATCGCGGCGGAGGAAGCGCGCGTCTTCGAGGCCGACCTGGCGCGGGCGCGCGAGGTCACGCTCGACGACTGGCGCCAGCGGCCGATCTGGCAGCGGGTGAGCGACGGCGCCTCCGGCCTGCTCCGATCGCAATTGTAGCGGAGGCACCAACGCCGGTCTAAATCCGGGCTTAGGATGTGCGGCGCGCGCGATTGCGGAAGCGGACCAGAAGCTCCTGCAAGCAGCGGTAGGGCGATCAAAGTGAGGCTCGAAGGTTCCGGCACGACGACAAAACTTCCACCAAAGAGACCGGGGTTGAGAAGGCTTTCGTCGACGGTCGGTTTCGCCAACGCGGCCCCGTTGGCCAGGACGGCGCGGCTGAAGGTGATACCAGGCGCAGTCGTTAGGCCGCTCACCTGGTCAACAAACCCGTCGGTGCCGCTGCCCATCGTGCCGCCGACGGTGTAGGTCTGGCCGGGCGCCCGACGAGAGTTCTGCCTAACGAATTGCCCGCACGGCGACGTGCCGTGGGCAGCTCACGAGGTGGTCGTTTACCATCCCGGTCGCCTGCATGAGCGCGTAGCAAATCGTGGAGCCGACGAACTTGAAACCGCGTTTCAGCAGATCGCGGCTCATCGCATCGGACCCTGCCGTCCGCGCCGGCACCTGCGCCGTCGTGCGCCAGCGATTTTGCCGCGGCTCGCCGCCGACGAAGCTCCAGAGATAGTCATCGAAGGTCATCTTTTTTCGCAGGACGAGAAGGGCCTGCGCATTCTGGATTGTGGCCGCGACCTTGAGCCGGTTGCGCACGATCCCGGCGTCGGCCAGCAAACGCTTCACTTCGCGCGCCCCGTAACGCGCGATCTTTTCTGCGCGAAAGCCGTCGAACGCTTTGCGGTAGTTTTCTCGTTTCTTGAGAATGGTATTCCAGCTCAATCCCGCCTGGGCGCCTTCGAGAATCAGAAACTCAAAAAGCACCCGGTCGTCATGCACCGGCACACCCCATTCCTCATCGTGGTAAACGATCGCGGCTTCAGTCGTGGCCCAAGGACAGCGCGGCATTACTCAACCTTCGGCGAAATAGAAAATGATCAGCCCGATCAGGAGCAGGACGAGGACGAGGAAGGCGATCTTGATCCAGCTCTTGGGATATTTGCCGGCGAGCGTGCCGGTGACGCCGTTGGCAACGATCCGGTAGGTCGTGCCGCTGTATTGATAATTCAGGAGCCAGACCGGCAGGAGAACGTGCTTGAAGGTCTGCCCGCTGTAATCGGCCTGGACCTGGAGGTTGCGATGCGTGTCACCGGGGATTTGCGCGGCGCAGAGCTGACGCAGCTCGGCGTCCATCGCTTCGCGAGAATGCTCCGCGGCGGCGACGAGGTCGATCTGGTATTGCTCGACCACCCAGCCGGAAACGTAACCGGCGTCGTAGGGCGCGAGTTCCTTGGTCGGGAAAGGCTCGACCCGGCGAAGAAGATCGGCCGGCACGCCTAACGACGCCGGGACGAGTTCGTCATCGAAGAAATGGTCGAGCGCGCCGCTGGCCGGTTCCCAGCGGACATGTTGCACCTGGCGAGTCTGGCTGTTGCCCTTGGAGTCGCGGTAGGTCTCGGTGGTGTAGTAATAGTAGCCGGCATCGGCGGTCCATTGCGCGGCGACCTGGGCGTCGAAGGTCCAGTAGGGGAGATAAAGGCCGTGGATGGTGTCGGTGAAAGCGCGGTTCTTGAAACGGTTAGGCGCGAACCAGCGGTTGCGATACCAGTCGCGCACTTTCTCGCGCACTTCGCCTTGGTCGATCTTGAAAGGCAACACGCTTTCCGGCCGGATCGGCGCCTTGATTTCATCGTACGGCACCAGCGCGGGCGAGCCGCAGAAATCGCAGTTCTGCGCCACCCGTTCAGGCTTAAACACTGAGATCGCCTGACAGCTCTGACATTTGACGGAACGAGTGGCGGTTTCCCAGCCGCGGGCACTTTCCGGGAGAGCCTGGAGCGCCGCGGCGAGATCGTGTTCCTGGACCGCGCCGATTGCCACCGTGCCCGGCTGGAGCGGCGAGACCGCGCCGCAAAACGGGCAAACGAGCGCCTGGCGGGTGGGCGACCATTCGGCCGCCCCGCCGCACGACGGACATTCGAAACGCGCGCGCGCGGTAACGTCCGCCATCGCTTAACTCTGGAGAAATTCGTTCAAGGCGGCGCGAGTGATGCGATAACTGGAGCCGATCTTTTTGCCCTTGAGGTCGCCGCTCTCCAGGCTCTGCATGACGTCGGCTTCGCTCACGCCTACCGCCTCCGCCGCTTGCGCGGGAGAGAGCAACTCCGGCAGGCCTCGTCCTGTAGCCGGGGTCGCTGACCCCGGCCGATCCGCGGCGGCGCCAACTCCACCGGGGTCAGCGACCCCGGCTACAGTGACGCCCGGCGTGCCGGAGGGCGCAGTCGATTGCATCGAGTTCTGCTGTTGCATGATCTGCTGCGCCATGGCGAGGCCGACCGCCATCTCGGTCGCGACGCCGCCGGCGCTTCCGCCTTTCTCCATGCCCTGGGCCATTTGGAATTTCACGTAATCGTTCAGGTTCCCGACCGCGGCCATGCTGGAACGTTTATCGATCGCCTGCTCGACCTCAGCCGGAACGGAGACGTTCTCGAGCACGAAACTGGTCAGCTCGATGCCGTACTTTGCCTGGATGATCGGGTTGATGAGGGGGAGGAGCGCTTCGCCGACTTCCTGGTAGCGGGTGGCGACGTCGAGCACCGGAATTTTCGCGCTCGCGAGCGCGTCGCTAAAGATGCTGACGATGCGCGACCGCATCGTCTCGGTGAATTCATCGAGCCGGAAATTGCGGTCGCTGCCCGCCACTTCCTTGAGCATGAGCTTCGGATCGCT
>JBKJNW010000194.1:0-9628 GCA_046593335.1 Chthoniobacterales bacterium
CCTCCACAGCGCCCTCGGCTATCAATCCCCTCTCGACTTTGAAACCATCACCGCCTAACTAATCAACCAATCCTCCGCCTCTTCCCAAACTACGTCCACCATAACGGGACAAGCTCAATCGCTTGGGAACGGTGCCGCCATCGCCTGAAATACATTCCAGTTAATCACGGGCATCTTCATTCCGCCGCTATGGGTTTCCGCCCATCGAATCGTGTCCTTGTCGCTCGCGATCACAGCAACGAGAGCGCGAAACTTACTTTTCTTTGGCCTCAGAACCAGCACCGACGTGTTCGTTACGCCGGGATAGTGAGCGACGACGACTTTATGCAAGTAACAGCGGATCGCTCCGAATAGGGTATCGCCCGGTTCGAAAACGATCCGTGACGTGGTGAGTTCGTTCGGCTCGCCAAAATCCGCTGGGGCGAGTGAACGCTGTGGAAGGCGAGATAGGTCGAGAAGCGGTCGATCATTGTGAACGCTGCCATCGAATGGTTCTTTCATCAGATGACATAGATCGCCCAATGTGCGCTCTTGAAGAGCCAGCGTCGCAGTAGAGGACTTTGCAGGTAGCGACATACGCACGAACCACTCGCGGTAAAGGGCGCGGGCCATCTCCTCCAAGATGCGGATGCGTCGCTGACAATTCTCGATCAGGTCGTCGTAGGCTGACAGAACCCGCGCGATGCGACGCTGGGCGTTCAAAGGCGGAATGATAACCTCCACCTGTTTTAATACACTCTGGGTGACGAGCGGTTGCGCAGCACCGCCCGCATAACTGTTCAGCCGGGAATGGCGCAATAGGTAGAATAAGAACTTCGTGTCGAAGTCGTGATTCGCCGGAAAGGCCACGAGGGTATTATCCGAAGCCCAAAACTTCTCCGGGCAGTAAGCGACCGAGCCGCAATACGCGCCGACGCGTCCAATAATGATGCCGTTCTCGTAGCCGAACTCCTCAGACCGACCAATGAGTCCATTAGAGCCATAAACAGGGTAGCGTCCCTCTCCACCTGGCTTGATTGACTTGCCATTCCCGAAACGAATCACATCGCCGAGAGACAGCGTCCTTGTCTTTCCGGCCATCTTTAAGCCTCCAGCAACTCCGCGACATTGCCTGCGATCTTTTCCGCCAATTCGCGAGCTTGCGCATTAAGGGTTTCGAGTTCCTCGTTTAGACTCGCGAGAGAAGCCTTGAAATCCTCAGCAGTCACATCCTCTCCGGGGGCGACACCCACGTAGCGACCTGGGTTGAGCGACCAGTCTTTCGTTTCGATTTCCTTGAGCGCCGCCGCTTTGCAAAGGCCCAGGACATTCGCAAATCGTGGCTTTTTTCCAAAGACCTCCTCCAGCTTCGCGCGGGCCTCGTCGCCGCCGAGGGTGAAGTCGGGCGTTTCGCCGCGGTAGAGGCGGACGACGTTGGCGAGGAAGCCGATCTGCGCGGGCGTCCAGTCGCGATGCGCGGTGTCGATTTGCCGGTAGATATGCCGGGCGTCGAGGAAGAGCACGGTGTCGGCGCGGGGTGTGCCTTTTTTACCCCGATCCAAAAACCAGAGGGTGCAGGGGAGGGTGACGGTGTAGAAGAGGTTCGGCCCGACGGCGACCATGACATCGACGGTGCGGGCCTCGATGAGCTGGCGGCGAATCTCCTGCTCGGAGGCGCGGGCGTCGGAGGCGGAATTGGCCATGACGAAGCCGGCGCGGCCTTTCTTGCCTAACGAGGAAAAGAAGAGCTGAATCCAGAGGTAGTTGGCGTTGTCGGTGCGCGGGAGGCCGAAGGGGAAGCGGCGGCCCGTGCCGACGTCGCCTACGAGCCGCTCCTTATCGACGGCATTGACGTTGAAGGGCGGATTCGCGAGGACGAAGTCGAAGCGGCCGGTGCTCTCGTGCGGGTCGTCGTAGTAGCTGATGGCTTCGCGCACGTCGCCTTCGAGGCCGTGCATGGCGAGGTTCATGCGCGACAAGGCGACCGTGCTCCCGACCTTTTCATTTCCGTGGATGGAAAGCTCGGAGGCTGGATTCTTCTTGTGCTCGGCGACGAAGCGCGCGCTCTGCACGAACATGCCGCCCGAGCCGGAAGCCGGATCGAAGACGCTGCCGTGAAACGGCTCCAGCACCTCGACGATGAAGCGGACGATGCAGGCGGGCGTGTAGAACTCGCCGCCTTTCGAGCCCTCGGTGCGGGCGAATTCGCCGAGGAAATATTCGTAGATGCGGCCGAAGGCGTCGTAGTCGAGCGACGCGGGGATCTCGGAAACCCGCTTGAGCAGTTGCTTCAAAAGCGAGCTGGTGAAGATCTCGTAGGTCTTCGGCAGGACGCCGGCGAGCTGCGGGTTGTCGCGCTCGATCGCGCGCATGGCGTCGTTCAGCTTCGAGCCGATGTTCGCGCCCTCGGGCAGGCTGAGGAGGAAATCGAAACGCGCGTCTGGCGCGAGAAATAAGACGCCTTCGGCGTGATACGCCGCAGGTTCATCAAGGCGCAAGCCGCGCCGGTTGCCCTTTGCTTGCTTCTCAAGGACGGCGCGCTGCTTCGCGAAACGAGCCTCGGCGAAGCGAAGGAAGATCAGACCGAGGACTGGCCCGGAATATTGTTGCGCGTTGAGACCGGAATTCGCGCGAAGCTGGTCGGCGGCTTCCCAAAGACGCTTCTCGAGCGCGTCGTTGGCGGCGTCTTTTTCTGAAGGGGCGATCCACTGCATGGCGGACACACTACAAGAGCGAGATTAAATCTGGCAACAATTCGCCTTCGTCGCCGCGCCAGTTGGCGTCGAAGATAAGTATCTCGGCCATGTTTAACGGAAGAATTCTCCACTCCTCGCCAGGTCTGAGATTTTCAGAAGAGCAAAGATGCTCCTCAGAATCTTAGGTGTTTCACGGTGTGCCCGCGGTTGATCAACTCGCTCAGCGAATCGATGCCGATGCGCAGGTGGAGATCCATGAACTTGTTCGTCACCGCTTCGTCGCTCAGGGCGGTCTTCACTCCTTCGGGCACCATCGGTTGATCAGAAACGAGCAGGAGCGCGCCGGTCGGGATCTCGTTGTGAAAGCCAGTGATGAAAATGGTCGCGGTCTCCATGTCGATCCCCATGCAGCGCACGCGGGCGAGATATTTCTTGAAGGCATCGTCATGTTCCCAGACCCGGCGGTTGGTCGTGTAAACCGTCCCGGTCCAGTAATCCTTCCCGTAATTGCGGATGGTGGTGGAGATCGCTTTTTGCAGGGAGAAAGCAGGCAGCGCCGGCACTTCCGGCGGCAGGTAATCCGTCGAAGTGCCCTCGCCCCGGATGGCGGCAATCGGGAGAATGAGGTCGCCCAGTTTATTCTTCTTTTTCAACCCGCCGCATTTTCCGAGAAAGAGAACGGCCTTCGGCTTGATCGCGCTGAGCAGATCCATCACCGTCGCCGCGCTCGCGCTGCCCATGCCGAAATTCAGGATAGTAACGCCGTTGGCAGTGGCGTTAGGCATCGGGCGATCGAGACCGCGCACCGGCACGCCGTAGGCCTCGGCAAACCAGTCCACATAATTGGTGAAATTCACCAGCAGGACATACTTCGAGAATTCCTTGGCCGGCGTCCCGGTATAACGGGGCAGCCAGTTGGCCACGATGTCGGCTTTGGTTTTCAAAACTGGCCGATTGAATCAGGAAAAGCGATCAGGCGGAAGAACGCTTTGTCGCGCGGGCTCCCTTGCAACGGGCGGAGAAAAAGTGAAGCCTCCGGCAACGACGCGAGCACCTGCCGCGTCCGGAAAAGAAATGAACGCCAGCGCGGCCAACACTCCAGCCTTGTCGCAGGATCGGCTTCGGCCTCTGAAAAAAGCGATTCCGGGAGTATGAATTCGAGCGCAACCGGCCAGGCGGCGCCTCCCGCGCCGCTTCTCAATATCGGCGATTACGCGCAGGCGGCGCGCGCGGCCATGTCGCGGGAAGCTTTCGATTACTATGAAGGCGGGGCGCTGGATGAGGTCACGCTGCGCGAAAATACCAGCGCCTGGGCGCGGTTGAAACTTTATTACCGGGTCTTGGCCGGAACCGGAGACCGCGACCTTTCCACCACCGTGCTCGGTCAACCAGTCTCGATGCCGATCCTGGTCGCGCCGACGGCCTTTCACAAACTGGCATGCGCCGAGGGCGAGATTGCGGCCGCGCGCGCGGCCAAGGCAGCGGGCACATTGTTCATCCTCAGCTCTCTTTCCAACACCGCGATGGAGCCGGTCCTGGCCGAAGCCGGGAGCCCGCGCTGGTTCCAGCTCTACATTTACAAGGACCGCGGGGTCACGCTCGAGCTGGTCCGGCGGGCCGAGGCGGCGGGCGCGGAAGCGATCGTCCTCACGGCCGACGCCCCCGGCTGGGGCACGCGCGAACGCGACATCCGCAACCGCTTTGGCCTGCCCGAGGGTCTCACCGTGGCCAACCTTTGCCCGTTAGGCAAAGGCGAGATGCCCGCGGTCCAGGGCTCGGGCCTGGCTGCTTATGTGCGGGAAAATTTCAAGTCCGACCTCGGGTTCGACGATCTCGACTGGCTCTGCCGTTCCACTCGCCTGCCGGTGGTGGTGAAAGGGGTTTGCCGCAGAGACGACGCCCGCCGCGCCGCCGAACACGGGGCGAAAGCGGTCGTGGTTTCCAATCATGGCGGGCGCCAACTCGATACCGCACCGGCTACCTGCGAGGCGTTGCCGCACGTGGTCGAGGCGGCGGGCGATCTTTGCGAGATTTATGTCGATGGCGGCGTCCGGCGCGGGAGCGATGTCTTGAAAGCAATCGCGCTCGGCGCGCGCGCCGTCCTCGTGGGACGGCCGGTCTTGTGGGGGTTGTGCGTCAACGGCGAAGAAGGCGCGCGCCAAGTCCTGGAAATTCTGCGCCGCGAACTCGATGAAGCGATGCTCCTCTGCGGTTGCGCGAACCTGCGCGAGATCGATTCCGCGCTGCTTCGCCCCTGAGAACCTGTGCGCTGCCGGCGAAGGAAAATGGTGGGCAGGGCTGGATTCGAACCAGCGAAGGCGTAAGCCAGCGGATTTACAGTCCGCCCTTTCTAGAGTGAAGTTGAAAATGGCGGACAACTGGCGGACAAATTGTGCTTGTGAGCTCAGCCAAGATCAGCAACCTACCAAAAGGGGTCGAAGTAAGCCATACCGCCAACGGACGGAGGCAAAAATTTTGGCGGGTGCGATTGGGAAAACGCTTCACCGGGGGTCGGGTGGTGAAGAAGGATTTTTCGACGCTCGCGTCAGCAAGAGAATGGATTTTTGGGGAGGGCGAGTCGCTCAAGTCATCCCCTGGCTCGATCGTGAATCTAAAACGCCCAGCCGGATCGGCGGCATTCCAACTGACGAGCGGTAAATTGGGTGAAGCCGCCGCTGCTGTTAAATCGTTAGGAGCTTCCGGCACAATTACGGTGGCCATCGCATTTTCCTCAAGCATGCCAGAGCGGCTGGCGGAGAAAAGTTGATTCAGGATGCGATCAACGAATTACTCTCTTCGAAGCGATCGGCTGGTCGTAGCGATCGACACTGCCGTGCTCTCGGATGGAATCTTCGCCGATTTGCGGCGGATTTCTCAGACAAGAGACTAGACGAAATTCATCGTGATCAGATTGAAACGTGGCTCGGCAAACAGCAATTTGGTCCCACAACGCGAGTGAACTACATCCGCGATCTCACGATCTTATTCCGATTCGGCATGGGCAGAGAATGGCTGGCAACAAACGAGCGTTTTTGATTCGGGGGGGTGCCTTTACATCCGGGTCTTACGGTTGGCCACATCCGCGCCTACTCCTTCGCACGATCTTGTTTTGAGGACGTTGTCGGTGCCTGCCTCGAGCGCCGACATCACTTATGGACAAGCCTTTTCTCCTTAGCTGCGCCATCGTTTTCGGGCTCCTTGCCAACCACGCCGCCGCGACTCAGGCGGATGACACCAGCATCGCAATCGCCGGGCAAAACGCTGGCCCGACGCCGTTTATCAGTCAGTTGACCCTGACAGCGAGCGATACCAACGTCATCAGGAGCATTCAATTCCGGATCGCCCCCAAGGCGGGGTCAGTCACGCGTCCGCTCTCCGGAACCTATGCACGAAATTACCTGATCGACCGGGGCTATCTGCTTCCGCCTCCTGAAAACGCGGTTTTCCTTCCGGTTTACGGACTCTACGATGGCTTTGCCAACGAAGTCATTCTTACCTACCGATTCCTCGATGGCTCGTCCAAGACCGAGACCACCACGATCACGACCGCTGCCTTTTCCGATCCTTGTGGCTACAAGTCGCCGACCATCCTGCAGGGAAGGACGGGTGACACGACGTTGAGCTATGACTATATGATGGTAAACGAGAGCTGCGATACGTTCGCGCCAGCGGTGATCGATACCGATGGAACGTTACGCTGGGTCGGGAATGCCGGTATCTCCGACGTGAGCGGCATTTTCTTCGATAACGCCTTTTTCGTTGCCGACGGGGCGACCCTGAACCGCATCGACCTTGACGGCACAGTCACGCTAATTCACGACTACAGCGACGTGGGCGTGGTGCGCATTCACCACACCATCGAACGGGGAAAAACGGGGCTGATTCTTGAGGTGGATACCGAGGCCGATTTCGAATCGACCGTAATGGAAGTAGATACGGCTGGCAAAGTGCTCAAAACGTGGAGCTTGGCCGATATCATCAGCGCTGCGATGCTGGCCAAAGGCGACGACCCCAGTCTCTTCGTGGAACCGCCTGCTGACTGGTTTCATAATAACTCGGTCGCGTATAACCGAGCGGATGACTCGATTGCGGTCTCGAGCCGGGAGAACTTTGTCATCTGCCTGGACTACGAAAGTGAAGCCATCAAGTGGATCCTGGGCGATCCAACAAAGCACTGGCATCAACTTCCTTCCCTGGCTCAATACGCGCTGGCACTTGCGCCCAATAGCCTGCCCCCGGTCGGGCAACACTCGGTTTCCATTAGCTATAACCAGGAATTGTTGCTCTTTGATAATGGTGTCGAAAGTCTCTTTCAGTTTCCGCCAGGCGCTTCGCGGCCCTACTCCAGCCCGCGCAGATACAAGCTCGACCTCGTAGCTGACACAGCCACCGAGGTATGGAACTATGAGATGGACCAAAGTGTCAGCTCGTCTTTCTGTTCCAGTGTCTATGAGGATGCCCCGCTCAATTACCTGGTCGATTACGCGCTCGTAAACGGACTGACGGATGACCCGAAATACGCGCAACTCATGGGACTAAACGCGGCTGGTAAAAAGGTCTTCTATTACCAATATGGCCCAGTCGATCAATGTGTTACGGCTTTCAACTCCATTCCTTTGCATCTCGAGGCAACCAATTTTCCGGCCGTCGGGCCGCAGGCGCTGAATCTTTCCACGCGCGGAAAAATCGGGACTGGCGAGGACGCGCTGATCGGGGGCCTGATTATCTCCGGGATTGATTCGAAGGAAGTCGCGCTGCGTGTCCTCGGGCCTTCCCTGGCGAACCAAGGCGTCGCCGGGGCCTTGGCCGATCCCGTCCTAACCGTCTATGACTTATCGGGTAACCTGGTGGCGAGTAACGATAACTGGCAGACTGATCCGGGCGCTGCCGAACTGGCAGCCGACGGGCTCGCGCCGACGGAACCAAACGAGGCCGCCACAACGCAGCAGCTGGCTCCCGGCGCTTACACGGTTGTAGCTACAGGTCAGCAGGGGACATCTGGCATTGGTCTGGTCGAAGTCTATGATCTCTCACCGGTGTCATCATCCAAACTGGCTAACCTGAGTTCACGCGGCAGGGTCGAGACGGGCGACGATGTTCTGATCAGCGGGTTGATCGTGGGGGAAGTGGCAAGCTCGACAATAGTCGTTCGCGCTCTCGGTCCTTCCCTGTCTGCGGCGGGAGTGGCCGATCCGCTGCCCGATCCGACCCTTACCGTCTACGACGCGAATGGCTTTGCCATTGCTGCCAATGACAATTGGGCGGAGGACCCGGACGCGCCCGATCTTACGAAAAATTCTCTCGCGCCGAATAACCCTGCGGAGGCTGCTATTATTCTCCGCCTTCCGGCCGGAGCCTACACTGCGGTTGTGAATGGCACCGGGAATTCAACCGGTGTGGCGTTGGTGGATGTCTATCATCTTTGAGCGCTCAGGTAATGCGGCCTTCGCAGGATTGTTGAGGAAATCTGTTCACGCGCGTCGAACAGGGCTCGCTGCCCTTTTGACATCGGGCTCACCAACCCCGGCTACAACGATACGGCGTTAGCAGGAAGGCGTGCGTCTAGCCGGGCGCTGCGACAATCGCGACATGCGCACAATTGAAGTCCGCCCATTAAAGAAATTCAGCGAAGCCTGGTGCCTTTGAGGTCCCCGGCGTCGAACCCGCCTTCGCTCCGCCTAACGGGAAGGACAAGGCGACCAATTACGCACGCGGACGACTCGGCGGCAGCGTCGGTGAGATTCACGTTTACGATGGGGCGGGGTGGAAACGTTGTCGAAATGATCACGATCCACTGCGACACAAAAAAGGCGCGTCGCCAGTTGGATGACCCTTCCCTGCATGTTCGACGGATGCGGAACCAGAGGGTACAAAACTCTCGTGGCTGGCTTCCTCGGGAAATCCGGCGGACAATTGGCGGACACTTTTTGGCCCTTCCCAATTAGTCCGATAGAATCCGATAGATGGTGGGCAGGAGTGGATTCGAACCACTGAAGGCGTAAGCCAGCGGATTTACAGTCCGCCCCGTTTGGCCACTTCGGTACCTACCCGGGTCGCGAGCGTTTGATATAGGCTCGCTCGCCTGCGGTCGCAACTGTTTTGCCGGTGAGGTAGGATTCCGCAATCATGAACAGGCCGCCCGCACTTCCGAACCTTTCCGAGACCGATCGCGAGCAATTCTGGCCCGCCCTGCCCTTCACCGACTGGCAGGCCACGGCCGAGACGCTCCACATGTGGACGCAGATCATCGGCAAAATCCGCCTCGCGCTCACCCCGTGGATCAACCATTCCTGGCACGTCACGCTCTATCTCACCCCGCGCGGTCTCACGACCTCGGCCATTCCGCACGGATTTCATACTTTCGAAATCCGGTTCGATTTCATCAGCCACGAACTTCACCTCCTGAAGAGCGACGGTGCGCAGCGCGTCCTTCCACTCCGGGCGCAATCGGTCGCGAAATTTCGCGCGGAATCAGGGTGTCTTCGTTGCCACCGATGATGAGCACGCGCACTCCGTCCAGGTCCGGCAACTCTTCCTGCTCAAACGGCACCATCGCGCGCAGTAAAACTGCCGCGCTCAGCAAGCCCGGACGCCGGAGTAGAACGCTCGCTGCAATATTGGCGCCGTTCGAATAGCCAACCGCAACAACCTGTCCGGGATCGAGTTTATAACGCTCGCTCGCGCCAAGAATGAACTTGGCCAGGTCATTTGTGCGCCGCTTTAAGTCTTCCAAATCGAAAACGCCTTCTGTCAGCCGGCGAAAAAAGCGCAGGGAGCCGTTCTCCGAGACCGGGCCGCGCGGGCTGAGCAAAGCCGCCGCCGGGTCGAGTTCCCGGCCGAGAGGAACGAGGTCGTGTTCGTCGCCGCCCGTGCCATGGAGGAGGAACAAAGTCCGTCCAGACGAACCGGGAACGAACTGATGGACGAAGCCCAGGTCCTCCGTCATTTCGTCG
>JBKJNW010000134.1:0-5309 GCA_046593335.1 Chthoniobacterales bacterium
CCGGTCGATTGGGATGAGCTCGAGGAGATGCTCATCCGGAGCGATCTCGGCGTGCCGATGAGCCTGCGGATTGTCGAGGAACTGCAAAAGCGCGCCGTGACGCAGACGATCACCGCCCAGGATGTCGCCGAAGTGGCGCGCGAGGAAATCCTGCGGGTCTTGCCGATCCAGCCCGCCCCGATCCGTCCCCTACCTGCGAAACCGAAAGCGATTCTGATCGTCGGGGTTAACGGCACGGGCAAAACCACCTCGACCGCCAAGCTCGCCTACTATTTTCAGCGCAACCGACACAGCGTCCTGCTCGCCGCCGCCGATACTTTTCGGGCCGCCGCGATCGAGCAACTCGCGGTCTGGGCCGAGCGCTTGAAGATCGAAATGATCAAAGGCCAGTATAACGCCGACCCGGCAGCGCTCTGTTACGAAGCCTACCAATCGGCCGACCGGCGTGAGATCGAGTTCCTCATCTGCGACACCGCGGGCCGCCTCCACACCAAAAGCAACCTCATGGCCGAGTTGGAAAAAATTAAGCGCTCGTTGGCCAAGCACGACCCCGATGCACCGCACGAGCGGTTGCTCGTGGTCGACGCCACTACCGGGAGCAACGCCCTCTCCCAGGCGAGAGAATTTCACGCCGCAGTCGATCTCACTGGACTCATCGTGACCAAACTCGACGGGAGCGGAAAAGGCGGAGTCGTGATCGCGATCCAACATGAACTCGGGATCCCGACCCGCTTCGTTGGCACCGGCGAAAAGTTGGAAGACCTCAAGGAATTCAACAGCCGCGACTTCATCGAGCAGATGCTCTGATCAGGCGCCCGCCGGGACATTTATTTGCCACGCGCATTGAGCGCCGGCGAACCCTTTATGGTCTAACACATCATGAAGATGGCACACGCCTGGCTCGTTCTCGCAATCACCTGCGGCCTCGCCGTCGCCTCGGCTCAGGCCGGCAGTGGCGAAATCCGTCGGCCCGTGGCCGATGCCGATTCGCATCTCGTCATCAAGCGAGCGGCGAATTTTGGAAACCAGTCCAACATCAGTCTTTATATCGATGGCAATCTCGTCGCCATACTTGGCTACGGGCGAAGCTTTAAAGGCGTTTTGCCGACCGGCCTCCACCTCGTCACGATGAGGCAGACCCCGCATTTGAACGACGCCTATCCCTACTCACAGCAGTGGATTCGATTGGGCCCGGGCAAGAGCGCGACCTACACCGCGGTCTGGCGCGGCGGTGGGACGAGGATCGCCCTCGAAGAATCATAACCGGCGCGCCTGGTCGAGCCAGGGATGGCAAAGCGCCCTCCCCTGCTCCAAAGTAGCGGCGGATGCTTCGGTTCATTGCCATTCGCCTTGCCCAAGCCGTTCCGGTCCTGTTTGTCGTCGCCACACTCACCTTCTTCATGCTCAAGCTCGCCCCGGGCGGGCCTTTCTCGGCGGAAAAAAGCACCACCCCGGAGATCCAGAAACAACTGGAAGCGCATTACGGACTGAACAAGCCGCTTCTGACTCAGTATTTCACTTATCTGGGCAACGTCATCCGGGGCGACCTCGGCCCTTCCTTCAAATATCCGAATCGAACCGTGAATGAATTGATCGGCCAGGCCTTCCCGGTCTCGGCCGAGCTTGGTTTTTGGTCGCTCCTTGTTGCCTTGTCGTTAGGGCTTTCGGCCGGGGTCATTGCTTCGCTCCGGCCAAATTCGCTGACCGATTACATTCCGAGCGGGCTCGCCATGATCGGGATTTGCCTGCCGATTTTCGTCCTCGGCCCGCTCCTCGTTCTCGTTTTTGCCCTCAAGCTCGAGTGGGTCCGCGTCTCGGGCTGGGACGACTGGATCGACCGCATCCTGCCCGCCTTAACGTTAGGCGGCTTTTACGCGGCCTACATCGCGCGCCTGACCCGGGGCGGAATGCTCGAGGTGCTTTCGCAGGATTTCATTCGCACCGCGCGGGCCAAGGGCGCCTCGCCGGCGCGCGTCATTCTCAAGCACTCGCTCCGCGGCGGGCTCATCCCGGTCGTAAGCTACCTTGGGCCGACGGTGGCGGGACTGCTCACCGGATCGTTTGTGGTCGAGACGATTTTCCAGATTCCCGGGTTGGGCCGCTATTTCGTCACCGCGGCCTTCAATCGCGATTACACCATGGTCGTCGGCACAGTGCTCTTCTATGCCGGCTTCATCATCGTTTTCAATCTTCTGGTCGATCTCGTCCTGGTGCGGATGAATCCGAAGCTGAGTTACGAATGAATTCGACCGACGAAAGCCGCCGCAGCTCACTCTGGCGCGATGCCTGGCATCGGCTGGCGAAGAACAGACTCGCCGTCGCCGGTGCGATCATGCTCGCGCTTTTGACCGTCGCCTCCGTTGTCGGCCCATCGCTTCTCGGCCAATCCTACTTTGCTCAGGATCTACAGCTCGGCGCTATGCCACCGAGCGCGCAACACTGGCTCGGGACCGACACCCTCGGGCGCGATCTGCTCGCCCGCCTCCTTTACGGCGGCCGTATCTCGCTTGCCGTCGGACTCTGTGCCACGGCGGTTGCCCTAACGATCGGAGTTCTTTACGGGACGGTCTCCGGTTTTCTCGGTGGCAAAGTGGATGCGGTCATGATGCGGATCGTCGATGTCATCTTCGCCCTGCCGTTCACGGTTTTTGTGATTCTCCTGATGGTGTTGTTTGGCCGCCGCTTCGTTCTCCTCTTCGCCGCCATCGGCGCGGTGCAATGGCTCACCATGGCGCGCATCGTTCGCGGACAGGTTTTGTCGCTGCGCCGGATGGAATTCATCGAGGCGGCGGAGGCGCTCGGACTTTCCAAGACGCGAATCATTTTTCGCCACATGATTCCGAATGCGCTCGGGCCGATCATTGTTTATGCCACGCTGACCGTCCCCAGCGTAATGCTGCTGGAGGCGTTCCTCAGTTTTCTCGGGCTTGGGGTGCAGCCACCGATGAGCTCCTGGGGCGTGCTGATCAAGGAAGGAGCCGAGACGATGGAGGATTTTCCCTGGCTCCTGCTCTACCCCGGGCTCGCTCTCGCTCTCACCCTCTTCTCCCTCAACTTTCTCGGCGACGGCTTGCGCGACGCCCTCGATCCTCAGGCGGCCAAAGATTGATGAATTCGCCTAACGATCTCCTGCGCGTGGAAAATCTGCGCACTTATTTCCATACCCGCGCCGGCATGGTGCGGGCGGTCGATGGCGTCTCCTTCGCCGTCCGCCCCGGAGAAACGCTCGGCATCGTCGGCGAGTCGGGTTCGGGCAAATCGGTCGCATGTTATTCACTCCTGCGCCTCATTCCTCAGCCGCCCGGCCGGATTGAGAGCGGCCACGCATACTTCGGCGAGGTCGATCTCCTGCATTGTCGCGAAGAGGAACTGCGCGCCATCCGCGGCCACCGGATCTCGATGATTTTCCAGGATCCGATGTCCTCCTTGAATCCCTACCTGCGCATCGGCGAGCAGGTGATCGAGCCGCTCCTCATTCACCGGCTCGCTTCGCCTAACGAAGCGTTCGATCTCGGGGTGGCTGCTCTGCGTGAGGTCGGGATCCAGGATGCGGTCAAACGCATGCGTTCCTTCCCGCACGAATTTTCCGGCGGCATGCGGCAGCGGGTCATGATCGCGCTCGCCCTCATCTCGAAACCAGAACTTCTTCTGGCCGACGAACCCACCACCGCGCTCGATGTGACGGTGCAGGCGCAGATTCTGGAGTTGATTCGCCGCCTGCAAAAGGAGCGCGGGACCGCGGTGATTTTCGTGACGCACGATATCGGCGTCGTCTCAGGATTCTGCGATCGGGTGCTCGTGATGTACGCCGGGCGTGTCTTGGAGAGCGGCCCGACGGCCGAACTTTTCTACCAGCCGAAACATCCCTACAACCAGGCCCTGCAGCGCTCGATCCCGACATTGCACGAGCGCGGCGCGGAACTGCACACCATCCCGGGCGCGCCGCCCGACGTCACCCAGCCGATCCCTGGCTGTCCCTTCGCGCCACGTTGCGAGTATGCGGAGGAAAAATGTGTGGTTTCCGAAATTGCACTGATGGAGGTGGCGCCTGGTCACGCCACTGCCTGCCTGCGGGTGCAACTGGGCGAGATCGACCTCGCCCCGACGGCCGTTGCCCGGGAATAAAGAGCGCCCTAGATTATCTCACCTCCGATGAAAAAAGAATCTGATTCCCTTTATCGGCAGACCATAAGCCGAGGCAGCGACCGTTCCGCTTTCTGGATCGGTGGCGCGATCCTGGCGCTGCTCGCGGCGATTTCTCTCTACATTAGCCACGCGGGCCCGAAGGAAGAGAGCACTACCGCTCGCTCCGCAGCAACGACCACGGCCAGTCCAGTTTCTCAAACCACAATCGATAGCAAAACCATGTCCGACGCCGAACTTCAAAAAAAATTAACGCCTGAGCAATATCATGTGACGCGCGAGAACGGCACCGAACCGCCCTTCCGCAATGAGTATTGGGACAACCACAAGGTCGGGATCTATGTGGATGTGATCAGCGGCGAAGCGCTCTTCTCCTCGACCGATAAATTCGAGAGCGGCACCGGCTGGCCCAGCTTTACGAAGCCGATCGATAAGTCAAACGTCGTCGAAAAGACCGATCGCACTCTCTTCATGGAGCGGACGGAAGTTCGCTCCAATAAAGGCGACGCTCATCTCGGCCACCTCTTCGACGACGGCCCCGCGCCGACCGGTCTGCGCTACTGCATGAATTCCGCCGCCCTTCGCTTCATTCCGGTCGAGAAAATGCAGGAAGAAGGCTACGGCCAATATCTTTCTCTTTTCGAAGGCAAAAAATAGGCTGGCGAGCGAGGTCATCTCAGGGTGTGTTCACACCAGATGACATCGCCCTTCCTGGAAGTCTCCGAGCTCAAGACATATTTCCCGGTCGCGGAGAGCATTCTCTTTCGCCGGGAAGTCGGGACGGTTAAAGCGGTCGACGGCGTCAGCTTCCAACTCGCGCAGGGTGAGTGTCTGGGCTTGGTCGGTGAATCGGGTTGCGGCAAATCCACTCTCGGCCGCACCATTCTCCAACTCATCCCTGCGACTGCCGGGGATGTGGTTCTGGAGGGACGCCATCTAAATCGCCTGCGCGGCGGCGAGTTGCGCCGGGCGCGCCGGGATTTCCAGATGATCTTCCAGGATCCGTACGCGTCGCTCAATCCGCGCATGACCGTTTTCGATGCGCTGGCCGAGGCGCTGCGCAGTCACCACAAAATTGCTCGCGCGGAATTGCGGCCGCGCGTCCTCGAACTGATGCGCAGAGTCGGCCTCCTCCCGAGCGCGCTGAATAAATACCCGCACGAATT
>JBKJNW010000163.1:0-23310 GCA_046593335.1 Chthoniobacterales bacterium
GGCCTGGCGCTCCTCTACGCACTTGCCTTTCGGCAAGGCAAACCATCCGGCTACGACCTCGATCTCTTTGAGCTGTGGCTGAAAGGCCCCGGTTTCGGCCCCGAATCTCCGCGTATCTCCGCGCGGGCAACCTCTGCTTCCACCAAACATGTTTGAATCTGCTCCCAACGGTTATTTCGTTCGCGATCTCCTCGTCTTCCACGGTCTGCGCAAAGGCTGTCACGTCTCGAAAGGCTTTCTCATCGAGCCGGCTGACCTGAGTTCTGCCGCGCCGGAACATCTGAACGCACTTCAAGATCAGCTCGGACTCTTGCTCGCCTGTGTGCACGACAGGCTGCGCCTGCAAGTGCAATGGTTCTGCGACTCGGATTATCGCGCCGATCTCCTGCGCTACCGCGAGCAGACGGAACGCGCGACGAATGTCTGGACGCGGCGCTGTCGCAACGAGCGTTTTGCTCGTTACTGGCAGGCGATGCTGGATCGCCGACTCCGCCGTCAGCGGCTGGTGCTTTTCTTTTCGCGAAAGATCGAAACATCGCCCGCAGCCATGGCGACCAGCACGCGCCGAGAGACGCACTACGATGCCTTGCTGCAGGAAATGACGACGGAGTTTGAGCAACTCCAGCAATTGCTCGCCAACGTCTTCCCCGCCGCACGCATCCTCCCGATGAGCGACGCCGATCATTACCGGAATTGCTCCCGGTTTCTCAACCCGTCTCTTGGCTCGCGCTTTGAATATGACCCGATCGAAACTTTCGATTCACAGCTTTCCATTCAGGAAAATTGCTGGCACAGCGAAGCGCAGGGACTGAGCGAAGCGTCCGGTTTTTGGATGGATGGCTTTTATCATTCGGTGCTGGTGGTGAGCCGTTGGCCGCGGGCCACGCATCCGAATCCGTCTATTACCTGCGCCCTGTCGCGGACTTTCGGGAAGAAGCTGATCAATTGATCGATCTCTGCCAAAACACGAGCGTGCCCCGCGTCAGCTTCGAGACCGCCGAATCAAAAGTCGCTTAACGCATGGAGGTCGAGATGCGCTACAAAAATAATGTGGGACCGCAGGTCCGGCGCCGCCGTTACGCGTTAGGCTGGTCGCAATCCGAGTTCGCCACGAAACTGCAGATCGCCGGTTTCGACATCAGCCGCAGCGGCGTCTCAAAAATCGAAGCCCGTCTTTCCTACGTCGATGACAAGACGCTCCTTTATCTCGCGGAAGTGCTGAGAGTGCCGGTGCAGGAACTTTTTCCACCGCGAACGCCCGGAAATCGGATCTACGACTTCATGGAAAAATTGGAGACGACGCGATTCTGATGCTCACTCACCAAAAAAAACTCCGTCCGAATAAGATAAGAGTGAAAGCTCGATTTTGTACACGCCTTTTGTACACGGTCGGTCGAAAACAGAGCAAATCCCAGCTAACCAAGGTAAACGCTGGATTCGATCGGATCGTCGTAAGTGCGTGATTTGCAATGACAATCAACGATAGCAAAAGCCGGCTAGGAGGCTCGAACTCCTGACCTGCTGATTACAAATCAGCTGCTCTACCAACTGAGCTATGCCGGCGAGAAAACGCGCGCAGTGTAGTCCACCCGCCGCCTCTCCACAACCCATCGCCCGCGCCTCAGCTCTGCGAATTCGAATAGGCGGAGAGCGGCTCGGCCGTCTCTAGATTCTTGATCACGGTGCTGAGGTAGACCGATTCCGGGTAAAAGGCCCGATACTTCGTGATCTCGGCCCGGTTCATCACCCGAAACCCATAGCGCTCAAACATCTTTTCGCCGCGCCGGCTCTCAAAGGTGACGATCTGCCCGTAGACCTGCTTCTCGCCGCAACGATAAAGATAACCCAGGTAAGCGCTCATCAACGCCCGCGTGGTCGAGATCTTGCGCGCTTCCGGTAGGAGATTGATGTGAAAGTGCGGCATCCGGGCCGGTGCGGCCGGCACCTCGCGCCAGCCGTTCATGATCATCCAGCGGATGAAGCGGCGCGAACGCGCGTTGTAGCGCGGGTAACGCAGAAGCGAGCGCAAAAAGAGCACGATGTTTTGCTGGAACGAATAGACCTGATTGAGCAGAGGTTTGCGCGAACCGAGGAGGTAGCCCTTCAGTTCGCCATCGACCTCCAGGACAAAAGACGATTCCGGTTCGTGATCGGTGTAATAAGTGGTCAGGAAATCGGCAAAGAGCTCGCGATCTTCATAAACAGGATCGATCGGCTGACCGAGGAAACCGGTCCGGCAGCACAACTCCCGCACCGCGGCGCGATCGGAGGGGGCAAAACTGCGAATCGTGTCGGCGGATCGGGATTTCATCTCACCGGAGGTTAACGTGGCGGTCTCGTCTCGCAAGGCCGCGCTGCTCCCGGGGAAATTCTTCGCAGCCTAACCCGGCTGATAACCCGCTCGCACCTCATCGTAGAGCCGGAAGAGTTTCTCGAACACCACCGGCCAGGCGTACTGCTCCCCCACCTCCGTGGAGAGGGCCTCGCCCGCCACGCGCAAATCATCCGCGGCGGTGGCGGCGACCGCATTGGCCAGCGCTGCGGCCGAGTTTTCCGATGCCCAATGGCTTTGGTCGCCAAAAATAATCCGGTCCATGTAGCTGCCGCGAATTCCCACCACCGGCGTGCCGCAGGCCTGGCTCTCCAATGCGGTCAGGCCAAAGGTCTCCTGCACCCCGGGATGGACGAGGAGATCGGCGGCGCGATAATACCGCGCTAGCTCCGCCGCATCGGTGCAATACCGCCGCCAGGTGACCGCGCCGGCGCGTTCCTGCATCTCGCGCAAAGCTCCCCGCTGCAAGCCGTCGCCGATGACGAGGAGATGGTAGCGCCCGGGCTCCCGCCTAACGAGTAGCTCAAAGGCGGCAAACAAAGTCTCGGTATTTTTCTCCTGCGCCAGCCGTCCGACATAAAGCAAAAGCCGCGGCCCAAGCGGAATGCCTAACGCCTCCCGGGTAGCAGGGTCGGCCGGCCCCGGCCGGAAAACGCCCGTATTCACCCCGAGGTCGACCGCATGGACGTTGCGCACCCCCCAGCTGCTCAGTACCTCCCCGAGACGCGCCGAGGGGACAAGGGTCGCCTCGAATTGGTTGTAGAGCTGCCGCACGTAGCGGCGCGCCAGGTCCATGACAAATTCCGTCGCCGTCCGCCCGAGAAAACGCGCGGTCGTGCGCAGATAAGCCTCCGGGAAATGCGAGTGGTAAAAGCCAACCACCGGGATGCGCAGCGCGGCGCCGGAAGCGATCGCTTTCCACGCCACCTGATAAGGATCGCCCGATTCGATCAGGTGCGGTTTTTCACGATCCAGGATTTCTTCGATCGCGCGCAGGTTGAGCAGCGCGCGATAGCGCGAGGTGCGCGAGAGCAACGGGGAACGAATCGAGTAAATGCGCGAGCGTTTGGCTTCGATCAGCTCGGTCTTTTCGCCCGGGATGACGAGGACATGCTCGTACTCCGTCTCCGCCTGGAGGTAACGGATCTTTTCGTGCACATACCGTTTCACCCCACCGCTGAGCGGCGAGTAAAACTGCGTCAGATCACAAAGCTTCAGAATGTGGGAGGGGCCTTTGTGCCCCGATGGGATGGCGTTACCGTGGTTCGATCGGGGCGCAAAGGCCCGTCCCACATTGCCCGCTATTTTTCGAGCGAGCTAAGATATTTCTCCGCCTCAATCGCCGCCGCGCAACCCGAGCCCGCGGCGGTGATGGCCTGGCGATAGATGCGGTCGGAAACATCGCCGGCAATAAAAATTCCCGGGTGCTTGCTCTCGGCCAGGTGTTTCGCGATCAGGTAGCCGTCGGGATCAGTCTCGAGTTTGCCGGCGAATGCCTTGGTGTTTGGGTCGTGTCCGATGGCGACAAAGACGCAGGCCACGGGCAGGATTTTTTCCTCCCGTGTCACCAGATTGCGGAGTTCGACCGCGGTCATCTCGCCTTTTTCGTCCGGAATATATTTCACCACTGCCGTATTCCAGATCGGTTCGATCTTTTCGCAGGCCAGGACCCGGTCCGCCATGATGGGAGAGGCGCGGAGCTTATCGCGCCGGTGAATCATGTAAACCTTGGAAGCAAAGCGGGTCAGGAAAAGCGCTTCCTCCGCCGCGGAATCGCCGCCGCCGACGACGCAGACCGGGACGTTGCGGTAAAAGGCGCCGTCGCAGGTCGCGCAACTCGTTAGGCCGTGGCCGATCAGTTTCTCCTCATTCTCCAGGCCGAGCCAGCGCGCGGAGGCGCCGCTTGCGATAATGAGAGCCTGGGTTTCGAGCCATTCGTCATCCGCTTTCAGCCGCACGTGCTCGCCGGCGATTTCCAAATCGGTCGCCACCGCGTAGGAGAAACGGGCGCCGAAATTTTCCGCCTGCCTGTGCATGTTCATGACCAACTGCGGACCATCGATCCCTTCGGGGAAGCCGGGAAAATTTTCCACCAGCGTGGTGGTGGAGAGCTGGCCGCCGGGCTGGCCGCCCTCGAGCACGAGCGGGCTCAAATTCGCGCGCGCGGCGTAAATCGCGGCGGTCAGGCCCGCACATCCGCTTCCGACAATGATGACTTTCTCCATGCGCGCCAATGGTAGCATGGAGCCCGGAGGCGATCTAATCGCGGGGCGCCGCAAGGAGTTTCGCTCCGACCGAACGGGCTCGCCCCTCAAAGAAAATAGCGTCTGCCAGCCGGTCCGTGACGAAATCACTGACATGAACACGACAACCGTCAGAACGGACTATTCAGGAATTCACCACGGCGAGGGCCCGGTGGCGAAAGCAATCGAGCGGCAGACGAGCAAGCTCCCTTCCGACACTTTTCTTTGGCTCGCCCTCGGTTCGATCGCTCTCTCGCTCGGCCTCCGCCTTTCAGGCCAGCGGGACCAGTCCCAGTTTGTGGGTCATTGGGCGCCGACGATCCTGCTCCTGGGTCTTTACAATAAAATGGTGAAGCTTTTCGGTTCGGAAGCGCAACGCTAGCCGCCCAGTCTCGAGTTGGAGCGAGGAGACGCTCCAGTTACGAGTGGCAGGCGAGGCACTGTCGATTCCAGAAAGATGCCGGAGCTCGCCGAGGTAGAATATTTTCGCAAACGCTGGGACGCGGGCCTAGGTCAGGCCATCGCCGGTGTGCAGTTGCATGCCGGGAAACGGATCTTCCGCCAGACCAACACCGGCGCACTCAAACGCCGACTCGTTAGGCAAGAGCTGCTTGCTTCCAGTGCGCGCGGGAAGCAGATGCTCTTTCAGTTCGCGGGCGACAACTGGCTCGGCATTCATCTCGGGATGAGCGGACATCTCCGCACGGAAGCTTCCGGTTTCCGCGCCGGCAAACACGATCATCTTGTCCTCCAGCAGAAAAAGCAGGCCCTCGTCTTTCGCGATGCGCGGCAGTTTGGCCGGGTCCGTTTTCATCATGGCGAAGAAGCGCCGGAGTGGTGGGCGGCGGGCGGGCCGGAAATTCACTCGCCAGCCTTTAGCCTGACGGCAATGACCGAATTCGTTAGGCGGCATGCCCGCGCCCCGATCAAGGCGGTGCTTCTGATGCAAAGCGGGTTTCCCGGGATCGGCAACTGGATGGCAGACGAGATTCTCTGGCGGGCGAAGATCGCCCCGCGGCGAAAAGCGGGCGCGCTCAGCGCAGAAAAGCTGGGTGTCCTTTGGCGCAGCGTCCGCTTTGTTTCCCGGGCTTCGCTGCGCACGATTGGCCGCGACAACTCCGATCCGCCCAAGGGATGGCTGCTGCACGAGCGCTGGAGAGCGGGCGGAAAATGCCCGATCCACCAGACCGTCCTGCACCGGGCGACGATCGGCGGGCGCACCACGGCCTGGTGTCCGCGCTGCCAGCCAACTCGTTAGGCCGCCAGATAGACCGTGATCTTGTGCAGTCCGGTCGCGCCCGAGAACGGACTGCGCTCTTCCTCAAACTTTTGCACCACCCCGCTGCCGTCGGTCGCCCGCACCACCAGTTTGTATTCGCCCGGCTCCTCCGGCTTCCAATCGAATTGCCAAAGGACCCAGGTTAACTTCGTGCCCGGGTAAACAATTGTCGCGTCCCGCCAGCTCCGCGCGTCATCCAGACTCACCTCGACGCGCGCGACGCCGCGGTCGCCCGCGAAAGCCACCCCCTGTAGAGGGATGCCGTTTCGCGCGTTCGTTAGGGAAATCGAGGCGTAATCGTCCGGCTGATCAAAACGCGACCGGGTGGGAACGACGAAATCGGGTCCCCAACCCTGTTTTTCGTAAAAGCCCTCCGCCTCCGGCCCGGCCAGCTCGATCCGGGTTAGCCACTTGACGTTTTTCTCTCCGAAATACCCGGGAACAACGATGCGCGCCGGAAAGCCGTGCCGATCGGGCAGCGGCTCGCCGTTCATCTCGTAGGCCACCAGTGTCGTTCGTTCCCATGCTTTCGTTAGGGGAAAAGTATCGGTGTAATTATCGACCCCATGCAGCCGCACTTTGGCGGCGGCGGGGAGCGGGCCCGCGCGCTCGAGCAGCACCGGCAATGGCACCCCGCGCCAACGGGCGTTGCTCATCAGTCCGCTACCGATCCCGTTGCTGATGCACATCAGGGTCGTTTCCTGGGTCAGGGCGGGCAGGGCCAGCAACCCCGCCAAATCATAGGTCTGGCGACGCTGGACCAGTCCGCTGACCTCAAGGCGCCAGTGCGCGGCCTCGACCCGCGGGTCAACCACGTTCTTGGTCACGCAATAAAACTTGTCGTTAGGCGTGATCGGCTCGACCCCCAGTCCGCGAACCTGCGTGCCGTCGTAGCTGAAACTCGCCACTTGGAAAAGCTTCCGCACGATCGCGGCTCCGCCGCCCGCGAGGAGGAGACCGAGGCCGCCCAAGAGCAACGCGCGACGCGCGATATTGGGCGAATACTCGAGATCGCCGGGCGCAGGAGGCGGAGAATTGAGAAAACGAAACCCGAGCACGAGCGTGCGCTCGAAAGCGAGAAAGGCCAAGCCGAGTCCGAGCCCGGTGAAGAAGCTGGCCGGGCGAATCGACCAGCCGCGGTAGCTCGTGCCAAGAACGGGCCAGAGGAACGCAAGCGAGGCCAGCAGCGGTAGCAAAATGAAGACGCCTGCTGTCGCCCGAAGCGGCAAACCCGGCCGGCGCCGGATCGTTAGGCCATAAATCAAACCACCCACTGCGCCGAACAGAATCTGTCCGGCGATGGTCGATCCGACGCCCAGTTGCTTAAGATGATTGTAGCCGCCGACTCGCCCCATCAACGCGAGAAACGGGCCTGGCTTGATGAAAAACCGAAAGCCGATCGCCGATGATCGCAAGGGGCGTCGCCAGTCCGAAGAGCCAGGCCAGGAGGAGCATCACCAAGGTCATGACGATCGCCGCGACCGCTCCGGCGAGGAGCCCGGTGCCGGCCGCTTTTCTCCTGCTGGTCGCTTCGTTCATGAAAAGGAGAGGCGCATCGTCGGCCGCTTATTCCGGAATCGTTGGACGCCGCGGCTCGCGCGCGACGCGCAGGAAGGTCGCCAGGATCCGCCCCCCGGCGAGAAAGGTTCCACGCAATGTGCCCGAGACTTTTGATTCGCCGCCGGTGCGGCAGCGATGGTTAACCGGGATCTCGAGAATGCGGAGTCTGGCGCGCGCGGCGCGCATCTGCATTTCGAGATTCCAACCATACGTCTCCTCGCGCATTCCGAGGCGATCGAGCGCCTGCCGCCGTATGGCGCGAAACGGTCCCATGTCGGTGAAGGAGACGTGATAGAGAAGCCGGAGGAGAAAACCCGCGGCGCGCCCGGCGAAGATTTGTTGGAAGTTCATGCTCCCGGGTTCACGCTCGCCCCGGACCCGCGACCCGATGACAAAATCGGCTTCGTCGCGCACGATCGGCCTAACGAGACGGTCCATCATTTCCGGACAATCGCTCCCGTCTCCGTCGAGAAAAACCAGGATCTCCGAAGCGGGATCGGCGGCGGCGACTCCGGCGGCGCAGGCGCGACCATAACCGCGCGGAGCGGCGACGACCCGGGCCCCCGCTTCCCGGGCGCGCGCCGCGGTGGCGTCGGTACTGCCGTTATCGACCACGACAACCTCATCCGGCAGACCCGTCGTTAGGCAAGCCCGGACCACGGCGCCGATCGGTTCTTCCTCATCCAGCGCCGGAATGATGACCGAGACGCGCGCTTTCACGGGCGCGCGACGCGATGAACGATCCCTTTGTCGCGCAGGATGTCGGCTGCTTCACTGAAATAGTCGCGCACATCCTTCTGCGCGCGGATCCAATCGAGGTAGCGCCCAATCCCGGTCGCAAGGTCGACCTGCGGCGAATAACCGGCGGCGCGAATGCGCTCCGTCCCGCTCGTCAGATGACGCATTTCGCCGGGCCGGAATTCGCCGTTGATCTCGGGCGCGATCGGGATCCCGAGTGCATCGGAAATTTGGGCCGCGACTTCGCGAATCGAAACGCCGTGTCCGCTCCCGACGTTGACCGCCAGGCCGTCGAGCGCGTCGGTCTGCGCGGCGAGGAGATTGGCCCGCGCGATATCTTCGACAAAGGAAAAATCGCGCGTCTGTTCGCCATCCTCATAGAGAACAGGGGGTAGATCGTTCAGCAGCCGGGTGCAAAAAATCGCGATCACCCCGGTGTAAGGATTGAAAATCGATTGCCGCGGCCCGTAGGTGCAGGAGTAGCGCAGGGCGACGGTGGGAAGGCCGATTTGTTTTCCCCAAAGCAGAACGAGTTTCTCCTGGTCCACTTTTGTTAGGCCATAAACCGTCTCGCCGCCGATGGGGGCGTTTTCGGGCGTCGGCGCGCTGGTCGTGATGGCGTCGCAGTCAGGGCAATGGACTGTCCAATCGCCTTTGCGCAGCTGCTCGACCGGGCGGACTGGAGGAAATACCAGGCCGTGTTCCGGACAGGTTGCCGCGCCTTCGCTGTAAACGGCCTGTGACGACGCCACGATCACTTTTTTAATCGGCAGGTTTTCTTCCCTTATCACCTCCAGCATCTGCGCGGTGCCGAGGCTGTTGACCTCGACGTATTTTGCGATCTCGGGCATGTAACCGCCATAGGCGGCTTGGTGAAAAACGACATCAACGTCAGTCAGAGCGGCATGGATGGTGGCGCGGTCGCGAATATCTCCGCGCAGAAAATCGGCGTCTTCCCTGAGCCAAGCGGGGCGTCCGCGGCGATGAGTCTGCGGTTCGAGATTGTCGAGGACGCGTACCTTTACGCCTTCCTGCCGGAGCAGATCTGCAACGTGCGATCCGATGAGGCCGGCGCCGCCGGTAACGAGAGCGCGTTTCATGAGGCCGTTTGTGTGAGCGAGGCCGGCCAGATCCGTGCCTGGCCTTCCCGAGCCACGATCTCGCGCAGGAAGGCGCGGGTGGCGGGAGCGATTGCCGGGTTTTGTGACTCGTTAGGGCCTAACAGATCCTGACAGAGCTGCTGGAGCCCGCTCCGGTCATCGACATCGTAGCAGGCTGGGAGCAGATGGACGTTGAGTTCGATCTCGGACGCGCGGGTGAGGGTCTGCGTCAGCACTCGATCGGTGCTCCAGTCGATGTCTTCGAAAAGACGAGGGTGGAGCTGCTTCATTCCTATCAGGTAGTAACCGCCATCTTCCGAGGGACCAAGAACCAGCTTATCGTTAGGCACAGCAAGTAGACGGACGGCCTCGGCGAAAACCGCCGCCGGCGCGGTCGGGCTGTCGGAATTGATCAGGCAAACGGATGAGAATCCAACCGAGAGCAGATCTTCAATCGCGCCGGCGAGACGCTGGCCGAAGTCGCCGCCGCGCTGCGCGATGAGGCGGAAGCGCGCCGGCAGAATGTCGCGGTAGACTGCTTCGGTGCCGACCGGCGTGTAGCAGCCAATCCCGCGCGAGCCGTGACCGGCTTGATCGATCGAAGCAGAGACATCGCGCAGAAAGCAAATGTTGAGCGCGGCTGCTTCGGCGGCGCTCAGTGGTGGAGTGAGCCGGGTTTTCACCTCTCCGGCGCGGGGCGCCTTGGTCATTATGGCGAGGGCGCTGCGCTGCGAGTGAGCGGGATCCGGTTCGTTAGGGCAAAGCACCCGCTGCCCGTCGCTCATGCTTTTTCGCAAAGTGCATACTGATAACGCCGATCGCGCCAGCACTCACATTTTTTCCACGGCGGCTTCGCACAGAGACGGGCGAAATCAGCAAAGGCCATGACCTGGGCCTGGTGTGGTTCGCGGTAGCCGTTTCCTAAATGCATGGCGCGGGCCAGGATCCACATTGCGACCAGCGGAATCGAGGCGCGGAAGGCCTGCCGCGGTTCCGCCACCAGACAGCGGCCGCCGGGTTGCAGGACGCGATACATTTCAGCCAGAGCGCGTTCGCGTTCAGCCAACACAGTGAAGAGACGCGTCACGACAAGGGCGTCGAAGTGATCTTCCGGGTAGGGAATTTGCAAAACGTTGACGCGCTGAAAGCGGCAATTATTGACGTTTGCCTTGTGCGCGCGCCCTCGTGCCCAGTCGAGCTGCCTTTCCGAGCGGTCCGCGCCGATAACGGAGATCTGGGGATAACGTTGAGCCAAGCGACAGGAATAAAAGCCCGGGCCACAGGCGAGCTCGATCAGCTTTGTCCCGGGCGCTGGGGGCTCTGTGGGCCAAAGGGCACGGCAAATACGTTCGGTGTCATCGCGAAACAGATTTTCGCGACAAAAGACATAGAGCCATGGCACCTGTTCAAAAAGGCTCGGCCCTTCCTTTTGCAGACGAGATATTTCTGTCTCGGAAGCGATCGCTATCCCAGTCGGGAGGGACTGTTCCAGGGCCATTTTGCTCGACATAGGTGTTGTGGCATCGCTTGCGGCAGGCCCGGCGGATGTTTAACCCCGGGTTGTCCTTCAGAGGTTGGCGCGCGGTGAATATTCCAGAATGGGAACTAAATGTAGATGAGTGCGGACTAGAATTATCCACAAGTCGGATAAAGAATTTTCTTTAACTAAATTCTATATCTTCATCTTCATCTTCTGAATAACTCTCGTTTGCAGGGATCAGCACCTCTGAAAAACGGAGCGCTCCAGCGTGTGTATAACGGTGCGCGGAGCGGCTGGAGAATCAGGCCTTTGAGCAACGGCAAAGGTTTGTTGGAACTTATTAGAAGTTGTTGGCTTCTTTTAACAGCATCACTTCACCGAAAGGAAAAACGGGTTTTTAAAACTGCCAGTGCAACTCGGGAGACGTCCTCAATACCGGACGCAGCCAAGATTTGGCGAGCTTTTGGCCGCTGATGTGAGATGTTCGCGACGTGATCAAGAGAATCCTGGTACGATGTCCGGTAACGAAAAAACTTAATGTAACCGGGGTGGTGATCGAGGAGGACGTTTTTGCCTCGGCCAAGCTCAAGCCAGGAAAAGTGGCCTGCGTCCATTGCGGCGAGAAGCATTCCTGGAACAAAAAAGAAGTGATCCTCGCCCGCTAGTTTCGGGCCGCGTCGTTAGGCGGGAGGTTTGTCCCAGCCGGCACAGGCTTGGGAACCGGATTGACGAGGGCAAGTCGTCACGTTAAGCGCATAGACGGTGGATCTCCTCGACCAACTCCAGAGTCGCCTCGTCTGCGGTGATGGGGCCATGGGCACGATGTTGCTCGACGAGGGCATCCCGCTCGAGCGATGCCTCGAGGAGCTGAGCATCAGCGAACCCGAGCGGGTCCTGAAAGTTCACGAGGCCTATGTCGCGGCCGGCGCCCGCCTCATTGAGACGAACACCTTTGGCGCCAGCCAGGTCCGGCTTGATCGGTTCGGTTTCGGCGAGCAAACGCTGGAGATCAATGCTGCCGCGGCGCGGATCGCGCGTGCGGCCGCTCAGGGCAAAGATGTCTTCGTCGCCGGCAGCGTGGGTCCGCTCGGGATCGGCCCCGATGAAGCGGAGACTCGTGGCATCGATCGCGTGGCGGTCTTTCGCGAACAGATTACGGGGTTACTCGACGGCGGAGCAGACGCCATCTTTCTCGAGACGTTCCTGGATTACGACGAACTCGCGCTCGCGCTGGAGGCGAAGATGCATTTATCCAAGGCGCCGGTGATCTGTTCCCTGGCCTGCGAACAGGAGGGACGGCTGCCTTCCGGGCTGACGATAGTGGAGGCCTTTCGGAAACTGACCGCGCTGGGGGCGGATATCGTGGGTGTGAACTGCCTGAACGGCCCGCAGGCAATGGTCCATCTGCTGGAGCGCATCCCGCTCGAGTTCCTCGTTTCGGCTTATCCCAACGCGGGTTACCCGAAATATCACGAGGGCCGCTTCATATATTACACGGCGCCCGATTACTTCGCGAGGATGGCGGGTGAGATGGCGGCGCAGGGGGCGCGGCTGATCGGCGGCTGCTGTGGGACCACGCCGCGCACGATCGCGGCCATGGCGGCGGCCTTGGCGGAACTGGAACCGGCGCGGAGCAAAGCGGTCGGCGCCATCACGGAAGTGGTGCAGCCGCCGACGCCACGAGTCCTGCCGCCCAGCGAAGAGAGTTTGCTCGACCGGATCGCGGCTGGGCATCGGGTCATTATTTGCGAATTAGATCCGCCGAAAACGCTCGCGCTGGAAAAATACTTCACCGGCGCGCAGGCCCTTGTGCGAGCGGGGTGTGACGCTATTACGCTGGCCGACAATTCCCTCGCAATCCTGAGGGTCAGTAACCTCGCGATCGGAGCCATGTTAAAGGAGCGATTTGGGATTACTCCACTTCTGCACATGAGCTGCCGCGACCGGAATGTGCTGGGTTTGCAGAGCGAATTGCTCGGGATGGCGGCGCTTGGGATGCGCCACGTTTTGCCGCTGACGGGCGATCCCGCACGGGTGGGCGATCATCCTGGGGCGGCTTCCGTTTACGATGTGAACTCCGTTCAGTTAATCGGAATTATTAAACGGATGAACGAGGGGTTTAATCATGCCGGCAAGTCGCTCAGTGCGGCGACGCAGTTTGTCATGGGTTGCACTTTTAATCCGAATTCGAAGAATCTCGACGCCCAAGTCTCTCGCTTGGAAAGGAAGATCGCGGCCGGCGCGCAATATGTAATGACGCAGCCGGTGTTTGATCTGCGTGTGCTCGATGAGATGTGTCGGCGAACGCAGGGGTTCGGCGTTCCTGTGTTCACTGGCGTGTGGCCGCTCTTAAGCGGGCGGCAAACCGAGTTTTTGCACAACGAGGTGCCGGGGATCTTGGTGCCGGACGAGGTGCGCCAACGAATGGCGGGCACGGAAGGCGAAGAGGGCAGCGCGAGGGGTTTGGAAATCGCCCGGGAAATTGCAAAGGCTGCACTGGAACGTCTCCCGGGGGTTTATCTCATTACGCCGTTTCTGCGCTACTCCGCCACGGTCGAATTAGCGGCGTTTGCGCGCGGCCTTTGAAGTAGGCAAGTTGCGACGATGTCCAAAGTCCGGCGTGCGGTTTATATCCAAGTGGGCGGCTTGGTCTTGTTCGTGGCCGGGTTCCTGGTTGCCGCCCGCTATTTCCCCCTGGCCGATTGGATCGCCCACACGCAAGAAAAGGTTATGCACCTCGGCGCTTGGAGCGCCATTTGGTATCCAATTCTCTATGCCTGCTGCAATGTGCTTCTCTTGCCGGGAGGAGTGCTCAGTGTCGGCGGAGGCTTCTTTTTTGGACTCTGGTGGGGCTTTTTGATAGTTCTGGTGGGGAACGTATCGGGAGCGGCAATCGCTTTCTACTTGAGTCGGAAAATAGGTCGCAATTGGCTTCGGAGAAAGCTGCTTCGCAATCCTACGCTGGGAGCACTGGAGCCGGCGGTAGAGCGTGAAGGATGGAAAATTATCTTGTTGAGCCAGTTACATCCTTTGTTTCCAACGAGTTTGCTGAATTATCTTTACGGACTCACGACGATCCGCTTTCGGACTTGCATTCTTTGGGTCGCCATCGGGCAGGCGCCTGGCCTTTTCTTATACACCTATGTGGGGACGCTTGGACAGCTCGGTCTTAATTTACTACGAGGGAAGAGCCACCCGCGGGGCTTGGAGTATTGCGTCTGGGGCGGCGGCCTTTTGCTGTCGATCATAATCCTAGTTTTACTTGGGCGGATTTCTCTTCGCCTACTTCAGGAAGCCGAGCTGAGAGCCTCTCATAATAGGGATTTGGTGTTACCGACCGCTGAACGCGGCGCAATCTCCGGGAGAAAAGCGTGGGCTCACAAATAGACTGGCAGGCTTTGGTCGACCAGGCTTGGTTGGTGCGGGACAAGGCATACGCGCCTTACTCGAGGTTTTTGGTGGGTGCAGCTGTCCTATCGAAATCCGGAGATGTTTTTGCTGGCAGCAATGTGGAGAATGCCTCGCTGGGGCTCACTATTTGCGCGGAGCGTGTGGCCGTGTCCAGCGCAGTTTCGGCGGGTCATCGCGGATTTACGGCCCTGGTCGTAGTAGCTGACACGCCTCAACCAGTGATGCCTTGCGGAGCTTGTCGACAGTTCTTGATCGAATTTGGACCGGCGTTGGAGATTCGCTGCGTGGGACGCCATGGGATCGCAAGCACATATCTTCTCTCGGAGCTTTTGCCTGCAGCGTTCAAAAATTTCCAAGAATAGATTCCACGTGGAACAGTATTTTCTCGATAAGACGTATGACGTGATTGTGGTCGGCGCGGGCCACGCCGGAATTGAGGCCGCACTCGCCGCCGCCCGTCTGGGCGCCGAGACCGTCCTACTAAGCCAAAACCTGGACACGATTGGACAAATGTCGTGTAATCCCGCCATTGGCGGTCTTGCCAAGGGACATATTGTGCGTGAAATCGACGCCTTGGGGGGAGCGATGGGAATCAACTCGGATGCAACGGGCATTCAATTCCGTCTGCTTAACCGAACGAAGGGGCCGAGCGTGCGGGCACCGAGGGTCCAGTGCGACAAAAAGGCCTACCAATTTCGAATGAAGGCCCTGTTGGAACGGACGCGTAGCTTGGACGTAAAACAGGGTGGAGTCACGGAGATAATTGTGGAGAAGGGACGAGCAACGGGCGTGAGGTCTGACTTTGGCTTTGCCATTCGAGGACGAAGCGTTGTCATCACCGCCGGCACTTTCCTTCGTGGGTTGCTCCACGTGGGGGACGAAAGCCGTCCGGGCGGGCGCATGGCGGATAGCGCGTCTCCTCTGAGCGACAGCCTCCGGGAAATCGGTTTTCTCACCGGGCGCTTCAAGACCGGAACGCCATGTCGCCTCAATGGCCGGTCCGTAGATTTTTCGGCTTGTGGAAAACAGTCGGGAGACGATCGTCCGACGCGCTTTAGTTTTCTTCCAGCTGCGGACGAATTTGCGGCCGACGAAGAATTCTTCACTCTAAATGGAGTCCGAAACGGGGAATTCCACGTGGAACAAATGTCATGTTGGATCACAGCGACGACACCCGAAACGCACGAAATCATAAGACGCAACCTCCATCGGTCCCCCCTGTTCAGCGGGAGGATAGAGGGCACTGGCCCGAGATACTGCCCTTCGATAGAGGACAAAGTGGTAAAGTTTTCCGAAAAACCGCACCATCAGCTATTTCTTGAGCCCGAAGGTCGTAACACCGACGAGTTTTATGTCAACGGCGTTTCGACTAGCCTCCCCTACGATGTTCAGTTGGAGTTCATTCATTCGATTCCGGGTCTGCACAATTCCCAAGTTATGCGACCCGGGTATGCCGTAGAATATGATTATTTTCCGCCTACTCAGTTGCAGCCCACTTTGGAGACCAAGCTTGTCGCCAATCTGTATTTTGCCGGCCAAATCAATGGAACATCCGGATATGAGGAAGCGGCCGCGCAAGGCTTGGTGGCCGGGGCGAATGCCGCCTTGAAGGTTGCCGAACGCGAACCGCTCGTTTTGACCAGAAGCGAGGCTTACATTGGCGTTCTAATAGACGATTTGGTGACCCAGGGAACGCAAGAACCTTATCGAATGTTTACCAGCAGGGCAGAACACCGGCTCCTACTTCGACACGACACCGCTGACCAGCGATTAACCCCACTCGCGGCCGCGCTGGGATTAGTGGGTCGCCGCCGTCTAGAATTATTAGACGAAAAATCCAAGAAGCTTTCTTTGGCCCGACACATCGCCTCCTCGACCCGGGTTGACGGACAAATTTTGCTCCAATTAATGAAGCAGCCGGAATTTAACGCCCGTAACCTCTCCAGTGAAGCCCGCCATGGAATTGATCTCGGCGTCTGGGAGCTTCTTGAGACCGAGGCGAAATATGAGGGCTACATCCGGCGACAAGATGACCAACTTCGCTCCATCAAATCTTCCGAGGCGGTCCGAATCCCGTCTGATTTGGATTACGCTCGCGTCCCCGGATTGCGCAACGAAGCTCGGCAAAAGCTTGGCGGTCTTCAGCCGGAAAGCCTAGGACAAGCGGGGCGAATCAGCGGTGTCACGCCCAGCGATGTCGCAGTGTTAAGTATCTGGTTAAGAAAAGGACAATTCGCTGCTGTTCAGTGACTTAAAATGTGACTACTGACACTCTCTGTTATTTAACGTCTGCCGGAGCCGGCTATCTCCTGGGATCCTGTCCGAATGGTTACCTCATTTCCCGTGCGCGCGGAATCGACATTCGCCAGCATGGAAGCGGTAACATCGGGGCGACAAACGTTCTGCGGGTTCTCGGGAAAAAGTGGGGTTACCTGGTCTTCGCCCTCGATGCACTAAAAGGCTTTCTCGCTGTCAGGATTGCTTTTGCGATGGGCACCGCCCTCATGATCGGGTCCGCTCAACGCGAGATCGTCGGGATCATAGCCGGATTGACCTGTATTCTCGGCCACACCTTCCCGATCTGGCTCCGCTTTCGAGGCGGAAAAGGCGTTGCCACTTCCGCGGGGGTCCTTCTCGGGTTGATGCCAGTGGCCGTGTTTTCCGTTCTCGCGGTCTGGATCCTACTCTTCAAAACTACCCGGTATGTCTCGGTCGCTTCAATCGGAGCGGCCGGTTCGCTTCCTCTTTTCGTCCTTGCTTACAAACACCTCGGGTGGCTGACGGGCGCAAGCTTGCTCCCATTTGCGATACTTATCGCCGGAGTCGTCGTTTGGCGGCACCGTTCCAATATGCAACGACTCCTTCAGGGTAAAGAGCAGCGCTTCGGTCAAAAATGACGGTCCGACGAACAGCCATTCTCGGAACTGGCGGCTGGGGCACGGCCCTCGCGTTGCTCTGGGCAGGGCCGGAACACGAAATCATCCTCTGGGGTCATACGGCCGAGCGAGTGGAGGAAATTCGCCGCACCCGGCAGAATCCCGATTATCTTCCCGGGGTCCAACTCCCCGCCCAAGTCAGCCTAACGAGCAGCCTGGCTGATTGCGCCGCCGCGGACATAATCGTGTTCGTTACGCCATCGGTTGCGCTGCGCGAGGTCGCCTCGGGGTTGCAGAACGCAATGTCGAACCCAGACGCCATTCTCATGAGCTGCACGAAGGGCATTGAGCATGGCACCGGCCTGCGGATGAGTGAAATCCTGCACGAAAAATTCCCCGAGAACCCGATCGCCGTTCTTTCCGGGCCAAACCTCGCCGTCGAGGTAGCGCGCGGCTTGCCGAGCGCGACCGTTCTCGGTTGTCGCGACCTGAGCGTCGCCGCAGAACTGCAGGCCTTGCTCGGAAGTTCGCGCTTCCGGGTTTACAGCAGCGACGAAGTGGTCGGGATCGAATTGGGCGGCGCCTTGAAAAACATCTTCGCCATTCCGGCTGGCGTGAGCGACGGCTTCGGTTTTGGTGACAATTCCAAAGCAGCGCTGGTGACACGTTCCCTGGCCGAGCTTCTCCGGCTCGGGGTCGCGATGGGCGGCGACGCTCGCACTTTCATGGGATTAAGCGGAATTGGTGACTTGATTGCCACCTGCTTCAGTCAGCACAGCCGCAACCGCCGTCTTGGCGAGCAAATGGGTCAGGGCAAAAGCCTAGAGGATATCACGCGCGGGATGAAAACCGTTGCCGAGGGAATCCCGACCGCACGCAGTGCCTTCGAATGCGCGCGGAAGGTGGGCATTGAGACACCGATCATCGACCAGGTCTACGCCGTTCTCCATGAAGGCAAAGCTCCCGCGCAGGCGATGCAGGAATTGCTGGGCCGCGACCAAAAATCCGAGCGCGGCTAAGCCGCCGCCGCAAGCTGCGCGATGACGGCCGGAAAAAGCTCGCATTCCGCCACCTGAATCCGCGCGTGCAGGCTGGCCGCAGTGTCGTTAGGCAAAATCGGCACCTCGCGCTGCGCAATAATCTCGCCGCTGTCTACGCCTGCGTCAACGTAATGCACCGTGCAACCGGTCACGCTCTCGCCCGCCTCCAGCGCCTGTGCCCAGGCCTCGCGCCCGGGAAATTTCGGGAGAAGTGAAGGATGCAGATTGATGATGCGCCGCGGAAAAGCCTCCAACAGCGGCGCCTTGAGAACGCGCATGAAACCCGCCAACGCCACCAGCTCCACGCCCGATGTGCGCAATAGCCTAACGAGTTCTTCCTCCCGCTCCGGTTCCAGCTTGGTTCGGAATTTTCCGGGCGGAAAGAAAATCGCCGGCACGCCAAACTCCCGCGCGATCGCGAGAATGCCGGCCTCGGCGACATCCGAAATCACAATTCGGCAGTCGGCCTCCAGTTCGCCCGCGCGGATCTGTTCGAGGATAGCGCGACAGTTCGAGCCTTTGCCCGAGCCAAGAATGCCGAGTGCGAGCCGGGGCATGAGCGTTAGTGCCGCATCCGCTCGATCAGGCGCGTGGTCGATTTTTCCGGAACCAACGGCAGCGTTTTGATTTCCGCGCCCACTTCTTTTAGAGCGGCGACCTCGTCCGGATCCAAAGTTTCCAATGTGTAATCGCCACCTTTCACATATATGGCTGGCCGCACCGCCTTGATCACCTCCGTCGCGCGCACGGGCAGAAAGATCGTCACAAAATCCACGCACTCCAGTGCGGCCAGGACTTCCGCCCGATCCTCCGCGCCGTTCAATGGTCGGCCGGGGCCCTTGAGCACCTGCACCGATTCGTCGCCGTTCACCCCCACCGCCATGCAATCCCCCAGCTCCGCGGCCTGCTGCAGGTAACGGACGTGCCCAACATGGAGAAGATCGAAACAACCATTGGTCAGAACGAGGCGACGACCGGCGGCACGAGCCTCCGTCGCGCGCTGCGCCAACTCAGCCAGCGGTAATATCTTTGCGCTTGTCTCTGGCACGATGCGATCATTCTCGCCGACCCAATCGTATGGTCAATCAACCGCCTGTCGTTAGGCGCAGAACCCGCACCTCGGGTTGGGCAAAGGCGGGACCCTCCTCGCCACCGAAGCGAGTCTCATTACTGCTCAAAACCAGCTCCCACGAACTCTCCTGCTCGAGCGGTGGCATCTTATGACTGCCGGTTAAATCCGCCAGGATCAGCCATTGCTCGGCCTGACCCTTGCCGAAACGCAAACGCAACACTTCCTCGAGCGGTGGCAGCACCTCAAAATTTTCCCGGCTGCGATCCCGCAAAACCGGCGACTCCCGCCGCAGCCGCAGAAACTCCCGATAGAGCCGCAAGACCTCCGCGTGCCGACCGCTTTCCGGTTCCTGCCAGTTGAGCTTCGAGCGCCCAAATGTCTCCAATGCCTGTGGATCAGGAATTCCCGTCCGCGTCGCCGGGTCGCGAAACGCACTGAAGCTCCGAAATTCCTCGCGTCGGCCCTCCGTGATTTTCTTTCCCAGCTCAGGATTGTGATCGGTGAAATAAAGAAAGGGCGTCGAGGCCGCCCACTCCTGTCCCATCAGCATCAGCGGCGTGTACGGGATTAGGCAGAGCAAGGCCGAGGCAGCGCGGAAAGCAGCCGGCGAAACCAGTTGGCTCAGGCGCAAACCGAAGGCCTGGTTGCCGATTTGATCATGATTCGTAATGCAAAAAACAAACTGACCAGGACCCAGGGACGCCGCTGCCCCCGGCTGGCCGCGCCGCTGCGGCGTGCGCTCTTCGCCGGCGAGGAGCCAGCCGTGATCGAGCGTGGCCGCCAGTTCATCGACTGTCCCGCCATAGGATTTAAAATAACCCTCGCGCATCCCAGTCAGCATGACGCGCACGACGTGATGAAAGTCGTCCGACCATATCGCGTCCAGGCCGAGACCGCCTTCTCTTACCGGTCGGAGAAGCGACGGCTCATTCCGCTCATCCTCCGCGATAACAAATGCGCCTAACGAGTGAAGGCAATCCGCGATCGCGGTCAGGACATGTTTTTCCGAGACGTCAGCGATGGCGTGGGTGGCATCGAGCCGGAAGCCATCGATATGAAATTCCTCTCGCCAGTAAACCGCGTTCTCGACAAAGAAACTGCGCACCGCCGGCAGCTCGAAATTGAAGCCGTCGCCCCAGGGAGTTTTGTGGGTCGGGTTAAAGTAGTCGGGCGAGTAAGTGCCAAGATAATTTCCGTCCGGCCCGAGATGGTTGTAAACCACGTCGAGGATGACAGCGAGTCCATGGCTATGCGCGGCCTCGACCAGCGCGCGCAAATCGTTAGGCGAACCGTAAACCCGCGCCGGAGCGTAAAGCGAGACGCCGTCGTAACCCCAGTTGCGGTCGCCGGGGAAATCCGCCACCGGCATGATCTCGAGCGCGGTTACGCCGAGCGCGACGAGATGATCCAGCTTCTCGATCGCGCCGCGAAATGTCCCGGCGGGAGTGAAAGTGCCGATGTGCAGTTCGTAGATGATCAACTCGGAGAGGCGCGGAGCGGTCCACTGTTGATCACTCCAGGAATAGCCAGTCGGGTCGACCACCTGCGCGGCGGCGTGCACACCCTCCGGATTGAAGCGCGAAGCCGGATCGGGCCAGTCATTCCCTGCAAACCGATACTTGTAGCGATCGCCCGCCCGCCCCGCGGGATCGCGCCCGCTTCGGTAACCGCCGGGCTCTTCGCCTAACGAGAGCTGACGCAGCTCGCCCTCGGCGCTCGAAATCACCGCCGTCACTTCCTTTCCCGGCGCCCAGGTGCGATAGCGCACTCCGCCCTCGGGCACGACGTCGGCACCCTGGGAACGAGGAGAGAGATTCATTTGCATTTTCACACGAAACGGAATGTCATCCGGAAACGGCCGCCCCCCTGACTCCAGCCGTAGGGAAAGTGGGGTAATAGTTTTTCATGAAGAAACCTGAAGCACGCGGGCCGAGTCCATCGGAAAAAGCGCACAAAGCGCTCGGCCAAAAATTGAACCGGCCACCGAAGCCGTCGCCGACGCCGGATAATCTGCCACCGCCGCGCCGGGCGCCGGCGAGTCGTCCGGTCAAAGGCGTAAGATTGTGACCGAAGATCTTTCCGCCGCTGCGCTTGAGCCGATGGCCCGTGTCATCGAGCAACAACTTGCGCGCCGACCGGAGCACTTTATCACGTATCCCTCCGAGTTGAAACTTTTCCACGCCGTGAGTGACGATGTGTTGCGTGATTTCGCGCACGCCCATGGCTGGCGAATCGTGAGGCGGATAGGGGGACGCCAGATCGAATTTTACAACGACGCGCAAATGCGGGCCGAGAACGTTAGTCGTTAGGCTGGGTAAAGAACGCCGTCAGCGGGCTCGTCGCGGAGGCGGTCGGGCGCGCTTCGGCGAGGCCGATTTCGCGGGCCTCGCGCCCGGCCTCGACTGCCTTGCGGAACGCGTGCGCCATCCGCACCGGGTCGGAAGCGACCGCGATCGCGGTGTTCACAAGGACGGCGTCGGCGCCCATCTCGAGGGCTTCGGCAGCCTGGCTCGGAGCGCCGAGGCCAGCGTCGACCACGACCGGGACAGTCGCCTGTTCGATAATAATTTCGATCTGGGCGCGGGTTTCGATTCCGCGATTGCTCCCGATCGGTGAACCGAGCGGCATCACCGTCGCGGTCCCGACATCCTGCAGCCGTTTTGCCAGGACGGGGTCGGCATTGATGTAGGGCAGGACGGTGAAGCCTTCTTTCACCAGGATTACCGCGGCCGCGAGTGTCTCGACCGGATCGGGCAGGAGATATCGCGGGTCGGGGTGAATCTCGAGTTTTACCCACGCCGGCAACCCGGCGCTGACCGCCAACCGCGCCAGGCGCACCGCTTCCTCGGCGTTGCGCGCGCCGCTCGTGTTCGGCAGCAGGAGGAAACGCTTCGGATCGATGAAATCGAGAATGTTGGCGAAAGGATCGGCTTTGCCGGAAAGATCCGCCCGGCGCAACGCGACCGTGACGAGCTCGGTGCCGCTCGCTTCGAGCGCGTCGCGCATCAGCTCGTTGGAGGCAAACTTGCCGGTGCCAAGCAGGAGCCGGGAAGAGAATTCGCGCCCGGCGATTTTCAACTTTGCTGGCTTATCCGACATCGCTTCAACCTACAACGTTGTACTCTGCGTCCAACTCCATTAAGGTCCGGGCGTGACTCGATTCGATCTGCGGCTGGGGGATTGCGTGGCGGGAATGGCGGAGCTGCCGGCGCGGTCGATCGACCTGATCGTGACCTCGCCGCCTTACAATCTCGGAATTCGTTACGGCAAGTTCGCTGATGACGCCGAGCGCGGTTCGTATCTCGACTGGTGCGAGGAATGGGCGGCGCAGATCAGCCGCCTGCTTCAGCCGGACGGGTCGCTTTTCCTAAACGTCGGGGCCGCGCCCTCCAACCCGATGTTTCCGCACGAGCTGGTCCTGCGGTTGCGAAAGTTCTTCGTCCTGCAAAATACGATTCATTGGGTCAAGGCGATCACCATGCCTAACGAGGAGGGAACGGCCGAAGTTTCGCGCGGGCATTTCAAGCCGATCAACTCGCCGCGGTTCCTGAACGACTGCCACGAATACGTCTTCCACCTCAGCCCGACGGGCAAGACTCCGCTCGACCGGCTCGCGCTTGGCGTCCCGTATGCGGACAAATCGAATATCGCGCGCTGGAGCCACACCAAAGGGCGCGACCGCCGTTGTCGCGGCAACACCTGGTTTGTCCCTTACGAGACGATTCAGCGCCGGGCGAAGGAGCGTCCGCATCCCGCGACCTTCCCGGTGCAGCTGGCGACAAATTGCATCCTGCTCCACGGCCTAACGAGAACGCGCGCGATGCTGGACCCGTTTCTCGGGATTGGAAACTCCGCCCTCGCTGCGCAGCAGTGCGGCCTGGCGAATTTCGTCGGCTTCGAGATCGACGAAGATTATCTGCGCGAGGCGCAGCGGCGTCTTGATTCGCCGGCATTGTAGCGTGCGCTGTCTCAGCGCATTCCCGGGGAAGGAGCGGCGCCGAGTTGTCCGCTGGGGACAGCGGACGCTACAGATCAGCCCGTGAATTTCTCCAGTGCCTTGATCAGGTTTCCCGGCAAGGGGCGGACGCGCTCGAAGATTCGCGCCGCGAGCGGCTTCGCGATCGGATAGCCAGCAAAGATCATCTCCAGCCGCGCGTCCAAGTTATCTATGTAATTCAA
>JBKJNW010000175.1:0-28906 GCA_046593335.1 Chthoniobacterales bacterium
CTTCGGAGCAGGACGGAAAACATTCATGTCGCGAAAGTGCAAGCGGCGCGATCGAGCGAGGAGATCGGAGTGTGCGACCTGGTCCTGGTCGCGGTGAAAACGACCTCTAACGCGGAGCTCCCGTCCCTCATTCAGCCATTGTTAGGCGAGAAAACCCTCATCCTTACCTTGCAAAATGGACTCGGGAACGAGGAGTTCCTCGCCCGGCATTTCGGAGCCGAACGAATCCTGGGCGGCATCTGTTTCATCTGCCTGAGCCGGACCGCGCCCGGGGTCGTCGAGCGCGCGGATTCCGGGCGGCTGTTGCTCGGAGAATTGCGCGGCTATCCGCGGCCGGTCCTGCACGACATCGCCTGGGAATTTAAACGCGCCGGGGTCGTTTGCCGCATCGTAGCCGATCTCACCCTCGAGCGCTGGCGCAAGCTGGTCTGGAATATTCCCTTCAACGGCCTAACGATTAGCGAAGGCGCGGCCGACACGGCCGCCATCTTGTCCGATGAGACCCTGCGCCTGCGCGCACTCGAATTGATGGACGAAACGATCGCAATCGCGAACGGCAACGGGCATCGTTTGCCGACCGCAGTCGCGCTCGAACAGATGAAGAACACGGAACAAATGGGCCACTACAAGCCTTCTACCTTGGTCGATTACATGGCCCGTCGCCCGCTCGAGATCGAAGCGATCTGGGGTGAACCGCTCCGCGCCGCGCAGGCGGCAGGGATCAAGGCTCCGCAGCTGGAAAAACTTTACCGCGAACTTCTCGCGCTCGATCAAGCCCGGCGAAAATGAAGACGGTTTCTCTGCCGCAAATCACGGTCTTCAACCGGCAACGCAAGGTGGCGCTGGCGCGAACCAAGCTGGAAGATTTCGCCCGCCGCGCGCTCGTCCTGTGTGCCGGCGAGCGTGGTGCCGGCCTAACAAATCTGGCGCAGGTGGATGTCATTCTTATTTCCGACCGCAAGATGAGCGAACTGCATCGGCGTTTCCTCCACCTTGACGGCCCGACCGACGTCATCACCTTCCAGCACGGCGAGATTTTCATCAGCGGCGAGACCGCGCAACGGCAGGCGCGGGCGGAGGGCACAACGCTGCTCTACGAGCTGCGTCTTTATCTGGTACATGGCCTGTTGCACCTGCAGGGTTTTGACGATCGCGTCCCAAAAGAGCGAAGGCGCATGGCCGCTCTCCAGGAACGAATCCTCGCGGCCATCGCTGGGCGACGGTCTGCCTGACGGTTGAGTTCACGCTCGTTGCGTGATATGCTTTTCGTTATGCTTTCGGCGGACACCTTCTTTCTATCCCGGTCACCGAGTTCTTGTTAGTGGAGCAGGGTGGTTCGTTCTCATGCAGGTTTTTTCGGAGATCATGGACGCGGTCGCGATGCCCGGGGTCGAGGAGGAGACGAAAACCAAAGAGGCGCTCGATCTCCCTTGGAATGTCGTCGTGCATAACGACCCGGTGAACCTGATGAGTTACGTGACGATGGTCTTTCAGAAGGTTTTTGGTTATCCCAAGGAGAAAGCCGAGCTGCACATGATGGAAGTGCATCGGAATGGCCGCTCCATCCTCTGGAGCGGGGTGCGGGAGCGGGCGGAATTGTTCGTCCAGCAACTGCACGGTCATCTCCTCCTCGCGACGATTGAGCAGCGGAATTGAAATGGAGGTCTCGCGTAACAACGGCAGCCTTGAGATTAGCGAAATCGATCCGTTTCTGGCCGAGCTGCTGCGCCAAATCCCGGTCAGCACTAATCCCGATGCCGTGCCCGCGGCCGAGCAGCGGCTTTACAGCGCGCCGGCTACGCCTAACGAAAAGGAATTTTGCGCGGAATGGAAAATTTACGTCGAGCCGGAGCTGCGCCGGGTTTTCCAAACCGCGAACGAAACGGTCGAAGAAGATCTGCGCCAGCTGGCGGAGAACGGAAAGCCGTTTGCCAATAGCACCCTCCGCATTCCCTGCGAGCATTCCGAAGCCTGGCTCAATACCCTGAACCAGGCTCGGCTCGCGATCGCGGCCAAGTTCGATTTCACCGAGGCTGAACTAAGCGATCATTATCGTTCGCCGATCGGTTCGCGCCGCGACTTGAGCCTGTTTCAGGTTAACTTCTACGGCTTCCTGCAGGAATTTATTCTCCGCGAACTGGAATGCGGCGGTCCAAGCGTGCCCGACGAATAAGAAAACGCGCCGCCCCGCTTCAGGCCCCGCCCTGCTTGCGCTCGCGGACCATTTTCATGAGCCGTTCCTTGAGCGCGTCGGAGGATTTTGCCGGCTTCAGGCTGAGGGCAAAGGCTTCATGCAGCCGGTAGCATTCGGTGATGAAATCTTCCGCCTTTTGGCCAAACTCGCGGCGCGCTTCTTCAAATTCGCGCACCTCGCCGTTCTCCAGCGCACCGATCACGTAAAGCCGTGCCCGGTTCTGGAATTCTTCAAAGCTCATCTTTTAGTTCCTTGAGGCCGTCGTAGATCTTTTTCAGGCCCAATTCGAGACGCGTTTTCACCGTCCCTAATGGTGTATTCGTATTTGCGGCGATTTCGCGCTGACTCATCCCGCGAAAAAATGCGAGTTCGATCGCCTGTTGTTGCGCCGGCGGGAGACCATTGATCACTTTTCGAATCAAAATCCGCGTGTCGGAGAAGTTTATCTCCTCTTCCGTGGCGTTATGGACCCAGGCGTCAGGCTGTTGCTCGGTCTCGTTTTGCAGGCGCTCGCCGGCCCGCATGTAAGCTTGTTTTTTGCGCAGCCCGTCGATCGCGCGCCGCCGCGCCAGGGTCACCATCCAGCCAAGCGGTTTGCCTTTTTGCGCGGAGAAATTTTTCGCCTGATTCCACAGCTCCATGAAAATCTCCTGAAGCAGGTCATCCGCTTCCGCCTCGTTGTGCACGACCCTCAGGATGAGCGCCTTGATGATCCCGTTGTAGCGATCATATAGCTTGGAAAGCGCCTCTGGGTCTTCCTGCTGAATGCCATGCATCAGCTCAAGGTCGGTCGGTTCGCCCGGCTCGAGCTGCGGGCTGACGGCAGGCAGGCGCGGTCCGGATTCGTCCGGTTCAGCGTCGAGCGGAAGTTTTGGGCGGCGCGGCATCGGGTGGCAAAAGAGAGAAGAAGTAAAGCGGCGGCGCGAATCCGTCCAATGCCATTTCACGCAAGGCGCGAAAAGCGCCGGCTGCGGCGTTGAGCACTCAGGTCGGGGTCCGGCCGAAGGCAAACTATCCGTGTTCGTTAGGCGGGGACAGCGTCCCGTCTGCAACGCCGCGTGCCTTCAGGCTTTGTTCCCCGCCATCGGCTGGCCGGCGAAATGCAGTGTCTCCAGGATCTCCCCGCGAAGATGGAGAAAATCCTCACTGCTGCGGTCGCGCGGCCGGTCGAGATCGACCGGGATGATCTGTTCAATTTTGCCCGGGCGCTGCGTCATGATGACGATGCGATCGCTCATGTAGATCGCTTCATCGATGTCGTGGGTGACGAAGAGCATGGTCGTGCCGTGGGTTTGCCAGAGGCGCAGGACTTCATCCTGCATCCGCATGCGGGTGAAGGCATCGAGTGCGCCTAACGGCTCGTCGAGCAGCAGCACCCGCGGATGATTGATGAGCGCGCGCGCGAGCGAGACGCGCTGGGCCATGCCGCCGGAAAGGTGATGCGGAAAGGAATTGGCGAAGGCTTCGAGCCCGACCAGGCGCATGAACTCGTCGACCTCGGCGCGCTTTTCGCGCAGCTTGCCCTGCGCGACCAACCCGACCTCGATGTTGCGCCGGACCGTCAGCCAGGGAAAAAGATTCGGATCCTGAAAGACAAGACCGCGCTCCGCGCTCGGAGCGGTGATCAGTTCCGCACCGATGGACAGCTCGCCAGTCGTCGGTCCAGTCAGTCCTGCCATCATACGGAGAAGCGTGGATTTCCCGCAACCGCTCGGTCCGACGATCGAGACCAACTCGCCCGCGGCGATCGAAAGCGAGACGTTATCCAGGGCGAGGGCGCCCGGGGTGATGCCTCCATCGGGCGAGGTAAATTCCTTCGTGACATGCCAGACGCGCAGGGAAGCGGCGTCTTCGCGGGCGGTCGCGTCGGCTACCACTTGATCACTCCCTTTTGCCAGACCAGCACGCGATCCCGCACCTTGAAGAGGAGGGTCATGATGGTGGAAAAGAAGGCCGCCATGATGACGAGCGCCCCGTAAACTTTGCCATACTCCGCCCAGCCTTGCGCCCAGGCGACATACCAGCCGAGACCGGATTTTACCCCGACGGTTTCAGCGACGACGAGGGTGAGGAACGAAGTTCCGAGCCCCATGAAAAGGCCGATGAAAATATTCGGCAGCGCGGCCGGAATCGCGACCCGGAAAATCAGATAAGCGCGGCCCGCGCCTAACGTTCGCGCGACATCGAGATAGGAAGCGCGGGTGTTGGAAATGCCAGAGGCCGTCAACATCGTGACCGGGAACCAGACCGCGAGCGCGACCAGTCCGACCGCGGAAAAAATGGCCGAGGGCGCGACCACCATGGCGAGCGGGATCCAGGCAGTGGCGGGAATCGGGCCGATCACTTTCAGGACCGGCATGCCCCAATAGCGGGCATGCGGAAACCAGCCGATCGTGACGCCGGTGATGAGGGCCAGCACAGTGCCAATCGCGTAGCCGCCAATGAGAAGGATGAGCGAATGCCAGGTGCTGTCAAAAAGCAGGGCACGATCATCCACGAGCGCCGAGAGCACCCCTTCCGGGCCAGGAAAATAAGGCATCGGGAGCAAACCCAGACAGCTTGTGACCAGTTGCCAGATTGCCAAGGCAAAGACCGCGACGCCCAAAATCGGACACATCTGGCGCATCCAGTCTCGCAGCTTGGGAAAAATCACCTGCAAACCGGCGCCCAGCAACCCGAGAAAGAGCACCACACTCAACAACCACGGGTAATAATGGGTCGGCGGAACCATCCCCGCGCGCGGACCAAAGAAATGAATGGCCAGACCTATCGAGGCCGCGACCGGGACCAGAAGGAGAGTCTGCGGGCGGGTCCGGAGCAGCCCGCGCGGTCGCGCGGGGGAACGCTTGGCGGAATCAGCCTCGCTTGGGCGCGCTGGCGCCGCCCTGCTCATTGGTACAGTCAATTCCACCGGTAATTTTTCCAAAGGTTCTCCGTTAGGCGCGTCCAGTAGCAAATTTTCATGTCAGCGAAAGCCGATACCAGAACGGGTGAGGGCTGGGTTTGGGATTCAGGCTGTTGCGTTATATTCGGAGATTTCAGAATACATTAATAAGACGCGCTTATGAAAGTAATTTTTTCGTCACGCCCCGTTCAGGTGATCGCCAGACCAGCAAATTGGCGGATGTCGTCCGGATTTTTTGGACCGATATGGGTAAGGGCGGCATATTTTATCGGCTCGCCCGCAATCGCGGGGCTGACCTAGAGCAGAGAGGAAGAGTGATGAGCCCGATCACGTTCTTCATGGATGAATAACAGGGAAGGCTTGTCTTGTTTCCCGCCATCGGCTGGCCGGCGAAGTGCATCGTCTCAAGGATCGCTCCGCGAAGATGGAGAAAGGCATCGCTGCTGCGGTCGCGTGGCCGCTCCAGTTGCACCGGGATGATCTGCTCAATCTTTCCCGGGCGCTGCGTCATGATCACGATCCGGTCACTCATGTAGATCGCTTCGTCGATGTCATGCGTCACAAAAAGCATGGTCGTCCCATGCGCCCGCCAGAGGCGCAGCACTTCATCCTGCATCCGCATGCGGGTGAAGGCGTCGAGCGCGCCTAACGGCTCATCGAGCAGGAGCACCTTGGGGTGATTGATCAGCGCCCGCGCGAGCGAGACGCGCTGCGCCATGCCGCCGGAGAGGTGATGCGGAAAGGAGTTGGCGAAGGATTCCAGTCCGACCAAGCGCATGAATTCATCCACTTCCGCCCGCTTTTCGCGCAGTACACCGCGCGCGTCCAGACCGACTTCGATGTTGCGTCGCACCGTCAGCCACGGGAACAGATTCGGGTCTTGAAAGACCAGTCCTCGCTCGGCACTGGCGGCCGTGATTGATTCGGCGCCGACTGAAACTTCGCCGCTGCTGGGACGGTGCAGCCCCGCGATCATCCGTAACAAGGTTGATTTGCCACATCCGCTCGGCCCGACGATCGAGACGAGTTCACCCGCCGCGACTGAGAGCGAGACATCGTCGAGGGCGAGCGCGCCGGGAGTTATCCCGCCATCTGGAGAATCAAACACTTTGCTTACGTGTCGCACCCGGATGGATGCGGCTTCGTTAAGGTCTTTGGAATTTTGCGCGAGAGCTACCATTTGATGACTCCTTTCTGCCACACCAAGACCCGATCGCGGACCTTGAAGAGCACCGTCATGATGGTTGAAAAAAAGACCGCCATGATCACCAGAGCTCCGTAAACCTTGCCGTATTCGGCCCATCCCTGAGCCCAACTGACATACCAGCCGAGCCCCGATTTTACGCCGACGGTCTCAGCCACGACCAGGGTCAGGAATGAAGTGCCCAGGCCCATGAAGAGCCCGAGGAAAATGTTTGGCAGGGCAGCCGGGATCGCGACCCGGAAGATCAGATAAGCCCGCCCTGCGCCTAGAGTTCGGGCGACGTCGAGATAGGAGGCTCGAGTGTTGGAGATACCGGAAGCAGTGAGCATCGTCACCGGAAACCAAACCGCTAATGCGACCAGGCCCATCGCAGAAAAGAGTGCGGAAGGTGCCACGACCATGGCCAACGGGATCCAGGCCGTCGCGGGCACGGGTCCGATCACTTTTAGGATCGGCATTCCCCAATAACGCGCATGAGGAAACCAGCCGATTGTGACTCCGGTAACCAACGCCAGCACCGTGCCGATTGCATAACCGCTCAGAAGTAAGAGCAGCGAATGCCATGTGCTATCAAAGAGCAGGGCCCGATCCTTGATCAAAGAAGCCAGCACGCTTTCCGGTCCGGGAAAATAAGGCAGCGGCAGCAGTTCCAGACCCGTGGTCACTAATTGCCAGGCCGACAGGAACAAGATTCCGGCTCCCAGAATCGGGCACATCTGCCGCATCCAGCGGCGAAGACCTTCTGAGACCATCTGTATGAGCAGAGTGATGATGCCGAAAGCGAGAGCAATAAGGAGTAACTCTGTGTAAAAGTGACCGTCCTTTACCGGCGTGCTTTTCGGAACAAAGAAGTGCACTGCTAGCGCGATGGTAGCGGCGAGAGGCACGGCGATGAGGGTTTGGGGTCGCGACTGGATCGACCTTAGCGCTGATCGGCTCGCCCTTTGCTGGGCCGCCGGCGGTAGTGCCTTCGCCAGTGGCGCGAGGAATTCCATTTCTTTCGTGATCGTGTTCATTTTTTGGTGACTGCCACAGTGTGTTTGCAACAGGAGTCTTCTTTCTCGGATAAGATTTGCTCGGCCATCATCCGGATGTCCTGGTTGGGCGGGACCTGACCGCCCGCGACCTTTTGGACTTTCAAATTCCGGATCCATTCGTCCGTCACCCCATCCAGGTGGGCGAAGGCTTTTTTGGCCAGAGCGACCGGATCGGTGTCGGGCAAAAGCATTTTTGCCACCACCATTTCCCGCGCGGCTTGGAGGACGGATGACTCCGCATCGCTGACGCTCGGGATGTAGCGCAAGCGAGAGATAGCGGCCGTGTTTAACTCTGGCGTGGAAGCGAGATACTTCTTCTCTACCGCCAGTCGGGCGGCCAGGGCCGGGTTGGCTTCCACCCACTTCGCTCCCTTCAGCAAAGCGCGGGTCGCGGCCGCAGCGGTCTTCGGATTGGCCGTCATCCACTTTCCGTTCACGATGACCTCACAGCAATACTCATCCTTGTAGGGCGCGTCGGTCGCCTGGTCGGCGATGTTTCTTACTTTCCCTTCCGCCATGAGCAGGCTGCCGATCGGCTCGGCATTCGCTACCGCGTCGACTTCTCCTTTGTCCAGGGCCAGCCCGAGTTCGCCCGCAGGGAAGACTTTCCAGGTAATTTCCGTGCTCGGGTCGACGCCATGCGTGCCGAGGGCCCGGTTGGCAAAAACAAAGGGCGGGGTCCCCATGCCCGGGACGCCGATTCGTTTCCCGCGCAGGTCTTGCAGGGTATGAATGTTACTCTTGCTCGAGGCCTGCACCCGGAGACAGCCACGGTGGATTCCGCCGGTGAATTTGACGTCCAAACCCTGCTCAATCGGTTTGAGGAAATACATCACGAGATGATGCGTGATGTCGAAACCGCCCAGGGCCAGCGTGTCCTTGTAGGTCGCCCAGCTGCACTTCACCAGCTCGACCTCGAGGCCCTCTTCCTTGAAAAAGCCTTGCTCGACGCCCATGAAGATGGGGGCTTCGCAGGTCAGGCCGATGTAACCCACTCGCACCTTGTTGGAATTCGAGACCGTGGTGGATCGTTCCTTTTTGCAGCCGGCGAGGAGGAGCCCGCTGCAGATGGCTAAAGCAATTATGGTTCTTGATTTCATAGGTTCTTCGTCTTCCTAACGCGGGCCTTAGCGCTCCCCGTCCTGCGAACCGGACCCGTGTCTGTGGTGCGAGGACGAAGGAGGCAGCGAAGGCGAAGCAGGGAGGCGTTCCGGCACCGCGGCGCGTTCATCGCGCAGATCCTGCATGCGGTGGACGTTCGAATCCCTCTGCGCGCCCACCGCGGTGCCGTTCCGTGGAGCGGGAGGATTGCTTCCGCTCAGGAAACTTTGCCGGCGCTGGGCCAGTGAGGTCAGCGCGAGGACATAGGCCAACCGGCTTTTTTTCCAAGGTTTCATGAATGTTCTAATCGGTTAGACCAATTCATCGTTGTGACGATATAACAATAAGCAAAACTTATGGAAGAAAAATCTTCTGAAATCTTTTGCGCGTTGCCAGAAACGCTCCCGCCCGCCAACCTCAGGCGATGACGCACGATCCCCTCGAGATCCGACACTTGCGCTACTTCCTCGCCGTCGCGGAAGCCGGCAGCTTTAGTCGGGCGGCCGATCGGCTTTCCATCTCCCAGCCCAACATCTCGCAGCAGATGCGCGACCTTGAGACGACCCTGCGCGTGCCGCTTTTCCAGCGCCGCGGGAAACGAATCTTCCTCACCCCGGCCGGGCAAATTCTGGAAGCACACGCCCGTTCCATTTTGCGGGAGATTGAGAATTTCCTTCAGGAACTGAGCATCGAGCCCGGGCAAATCCGCGGCGCCCTTCATCTCGGCGTTGTCCCCATCCTCAACGTCGCCTTTATGCCGCAGTTACTGGGAGATTTCGCCAGCTCTCATCCCGGCGTCCGTCTCAACGTTGAAGAAATTTCCTCAACCGAGATCGAGACCGCGCTCGAGGAAGGCCGGATGGATGTCGGTCTCGGATTTCTCACCCGCCATTCGCCCAACCTGCATTACGAACGTCTTTGCACCGACCAGTTTGCCCTGATCGTGCATCAGAGTCACAAATGGGCGCGACGGCGCACGATTGACGTCACCGAACTGCATCAGGAGCGCGTCCTCCAGCTGCCCGATACCTTCGTCATGCGCCGGATGTCGGATGCGATTTGTCGCGAGCATCAGGTGCGTCCGCACAACGTCGCGGAGATCAACGCCATCGAGACTCTTCTGCGTTCTCTGGCGCCGCTCGACGCCGCGGCGTTGATGCCGAAGATCGCACTGCGTGGCACGACGGAGCTCACCGCTATTCGCCTCAAAGGAAAAAATCTCGCGCTCGAAATCGGCCTCCTTTGGCTCATTGGCTCGAGCGCGAGCGACGTGGTGAGCGAGTTTGCGAAACTCGCCCGCGCCACCATCCCGAAAATCGTCGGGGGTTAGACGGCGCCTGCGCAAAAAATGCGCAGCAAATCCCAAGCGGTGCGGAGTGCCAGCCTCAAGCGGCCGTTAGGCTGGAGGCATGAAAAAATCCGGAGTCACGAAGTCGCGGCACCCGGTGAATGAACTCAAACAACGAAACCAATCATGGATTATCTAGTCGTTTTACTGGCCGCTGCCTTCATTGCGAGTTACGCCCTGATCGTCGGCCGGATCGTTTTCCAAAGTAAGTAATCGCTCGCGACGCTGGGCAGGGTGCGAGATGCTCCCGTTTCCAGGTGCGCAAATCGAAAACTTCGCCTCGGCCCGGCCTCGACTTTGCCTTCCGGGCGGATGAATTCGTCCTCGTCGCGGGTGAGCCGGCTTATTTCCAGGTCGAGACCGGGGATGCGCAAAAGATCGACCACGTCTGGATCACCATCCGGGCCGGAACTTTCGGTCGCCTCCGTGTTTCCATCAATACTTGGTCACTCAAACATGCCGCCGACGGATTCGATCCGCGCATGCGCGTGGCGGTGTCTGCCCAGCCCTGGACGCGACTGCCGGCGAGCGGCGTCTTCCCAGCGCGCGGTTTCGATTACGGCGAGCTGGAAAGCGCGCAGGAGATTGTTTATCGGGAAATTGATCGCCCGGCCCTGGAGAAAATGCTTCAGGTCCAGACCGATCGCGCCATCTGCGTCGAAGCCTGGGGTTCGCTCTACTTGCGCGACCAGCTCGGGCTTCACCAGGTCCACAGCCGCCGCGCCAGCTGCAGCGTGAAGAGCGACTACGTCGGCCGCGACGGCGCGCTCCGGTTCTATTATCCCGCGAACACGGCCGAGATAGTTCTCTTCAAGTATTGCGGCCAGGTCTGATCCGGAGGAGGCGGAGACCGTTAAGGACGACCACGACCGTACTTCCTTCATGGCCGACCACCCCGAGGGAGAGCTTTATCTTTTGCGCGAGGGCGAAGGTAACGAGGACGGCGACCGTGCCTAACGAGATGAAAAGATTCTGCCGGATGATGCGCCGGGCGCGCCGGCTCAGGCGCAGAGCGGTCGGCACGTTCTCGATCCGGTCGTGCATCAGGATCACGTCGGCCTGGGCCAGGGCGGCGTCGGAACCGCGCGCGCCCATCCCGAGCCCGACATCGGCTGCGATCAGGCTGGGGGCGTCGTTGATCCCATGCCCATCATCGCAACTGTTTTGCCTTCCTGCCGCCAGCGATGAATCCATCGCAGCTTTTCGTTAGGCGTAAGATCGGCGTGCACTTCCTCGATCCCGGCTGCGCGTGCCACCATCTCGGCCGCCGCGGCCCGATCGCCTGAGACCAGCGCGACGGAGTTGCCCGCGCGCTGGAGCGCCGCGATCACTGCTGGAGTGTCAGGCCGGAGCCGGTCGCGCAGGTAAATCACACCGAGCAAGACGTCCCGCGCGACCCACACCTCCGCTTCCGCGCCGCTCGAGGAAAAACCGGTTACCTCGAATCCGCGTTCTTCCATCAGGCGCCGGCTTCCGACCGCGACCAGCCCGGAAGCGGTGCGCGCTTCCATTCCAAAGCCCGGAATGTTGGTGACATCGCTCGTTGCAACCGGCGCCAGGCCGCGCCGTTCAGCTTCCCGGACGACAGCGCGGGAGAGAGGATGGGTTGAGTTCTGCGCGACTGCGGCGGCGGCCGCGAGGGCTTCTTCCACGGTCGTTAGGCCGGCAGTTTCGATTCGCGCCACCTCCAGCTCGCCGGTCGTGAGGGTGCCGGTTTTGTCGAAAGCGGAGTGGTTCACTCCCGTGAGCGTTTCCACCGCCACCCCGCCGCGGAAAAGAATGCCGTTGCGCGCCCCGGCCGCGATCGCGACCAGGATGGCGGATGGAATCGAGAGGACGAGCGCGCAGGGGGAAGCGACGACGAGGAGAGTCATCATGTGATAGACGGCGAGGGCAAAAGGCTCGCGACTCCAGAAGAGCAGCCAGACGAGGAAAACAACACTCCCGGCCAGAATCGCCACCGTGTAATAGCGCGTAAAAGTGTCGGTGAAGCGTTGCGCCGGCGCCTTCTGCTCGCGCGCGCTTTCGATGAGTTCGATTCGCTTGCCGAGCGAAAGCGCGGTGCAGCGGATCTCAGGACCCGCATCACGGCCCGGCCTTCCAGGTTCATCGTTCCGCCGCTCACCGGATCGCCGGCCCGCTTCGAAACCGGCATGGCCTCACCCGTGAGGGCCGATTCATCGGCCGAGGTCGCGCCTTCCGTGATCTCGCCATCGACCGGAAAAAGCTCGCCCGGTCTGACCAGCAGCTCGTCGTCGATGCCTAACGATTCGGTTGAAACCTCGGCCCATTCGCCCTTTTCGCGGCGGCAGGCGGTTTCCGGGGCGGCCTGGAGAAGCGAACCGATCGTCTCCTCGGTCCGATAATTGGCGAAGCGCTCGAGCGCGTTGCTGAGCGAGAAAAGGAAGAGGAGCGTGGCGCCTTCCACCCAGGCGCCGATCCCGGCCGCCCCGAGCGCGACCACGATCATGAGGAGATTGATGTCGAATACGCCGCGACGCAGCTCGCCCGCCAGATCGCGCGCCGCAAACCAGCCGCCGCTCAAATAAGCGGCGATGAAAAACGGAAGCGCTCCTGGCGCCGGGAGGCCGAACCTCGTCCAGAGGAAGCCAGCCAGCGTACAAGCCCCACAGAGGCCTGCGCCGGCCAGCATTTTCCGGTGCTGCGGCTGGCCCTTCATTGTTCGTTAGGCCAAGAACGCCCGCCGCGACGGCCGTTCAAGTGGAAGTCTGTTCCGCTTCCCGGTGCCCGCGCAAGAGCTGGAGGCGCGCGTTTTGCAGGCGCTCGATCATGACCAGGCTCATTCTTTTGAAAAGCTCGTAGCCTAACGATGGCTCGCGCTCGCAATACTCGCGCAGGATGGTGCCGTAGAAGAAGATCGCTTCCGTCGCCTGGGTGGCACGTGCATCGAAGTGCCAGACGTAGGGCGGAAAGAGCCAGGACCAGCCGATCAGTTTGCCGGGCCCGACTTTCTCCACGACCATCGGCTCCCCTTCCGAGTCGGCCGACTCGAGCACGACTTGACCCTCCTCGATGAGATAAAAGCGGTTCGCGAATTCCCCCTGACGGAACAGATATTCCCCAGCCGCAAAATGCGTCGCTAGCGCGCAATCAGCGAAGAGCTTGGTCTGATGCGGTCGCAGCCCGACCAGAAATGGATGTAGCTCTACCCGTGTTTTGAGCGGCTCGCGTTCCAGTTCGGATTTCAATTTCATGAAGTGAGCTCGTGTTGCTTCTCGCGCACGACGAAGACCGGGCAGGGCGCGGTCCGCACCACGCGCTCGGTCGTGCTGCCGATGCAGAAATGTTTCCAACCGGTGTAACCGTGGGTCGCGATCACGATCAAGTCGGAATCGAGTTCGCGGGCCGCTTCTACGATCTCGTGCGCCGCCAGGCCGGTGCGGACAACTGTCTGGACGGGGTACGATTTGAGTAACGCCCGGGCGGCCACTCCCTGGAGGGAGCGCTCCGCGCTTTGCAGTTCATCATCGGTCAAGTCGAGACAGGGAACGACCTCCGGATAGGGCGCGACGGCCGGCTGTACGACATGGAGCAGAGTGATTTCGCCGCGGAATTGCTTCGCAAAGCGGACCGCTTGTCGGAGCGCCGCGTCGGATGGCTCGGAGAAATCCAGCGGCACGAGTATCCTCTTGAGCTGAAGCGCCGTCGGGGTTGGACTGTTTAAGGTGGTTGTTTCCATGACAATCGTAATTTTCCGCAGGGGCCGCACTTCCGCTGCGCGCGGCTTGCGAATTGCCGTTCGTTTCTTGGCGCGATGAAACGCATTGTTCTCCTGGCCCGCGTCAGGCGGAGCCGCTCGACCTGGAGATTTTCCGGCTGGCTTGGAGCCTCGCCCGTTAGGCGCCCTAACGAGGCGCGATTCCCCGAATCATTTGCCACCCTCGGCAAGAGCGCGGAAGTTTTCCCAGCGTGACCGAGGCGAGCAAAATGGAAGGAAAGGCGCAGGCCAACCGGGACCTGATCGATGCTCTGCGCCGCTCGAAATTATTTCGCGATTACGAGCGGGTATTCGCGCAGGCGACGGGACTTCCGCTTGCCATTCGGCCGCGGGAATACTGGCATCTCGCGCACCGTGGAAAACAGAACGAGAACCCCTTTTGCGCACTCCTTGCAGAGAATCCAAAGACACTCGCCGTCTGCCTCCAGGCGCACGACGACATGATCCAGCACACCGGGGATGTGCCGATGACGGTTACCTGCCCGTTTGGTCTTACCGAGACCGCCGTCCCGCTCAGGCTTGGCCAGGAAACGATTGGCTATCTGCGTGTCGGCCAGGTCCTGCGCCGATCGCTCAACCAGGCCGACACGACGAAAGCGGGACGCGCCGTCGAGCACGCCGGCGCGAGCTTCACGCCCGCGTTGCGCCGCGCCTGGGACAAGAACCCTTTCATTCCTGGCGAACGATACGGTGCGATTGTGCGGCTACTGACATTTTTCGCCGATCAGCTCTCTAATCTGAGCAATCAATTGCTGGTCGAGAAAAAGAACGAAGAGCCCGAGCTGGTGAGCCGGGCGCGCCGTTATATCGAGGAACACAAGGCGGACAGAATCCCTCTTGCGGCCGTGGCCGCCGCATCCGGCGCCAGCGCCTTCCATTTCTGCAAAGTCTTTCATAAGAGCACCGGCCTGACCTTTACCGACTACCTCGCCCGCCTCCGAGCGGAGGAGGCGCGGCGCCAGTTGCTCAACCCCAACCGCCGGGTCAGCGAGATCGCTTACGACGTCGGCTTTCAATCGCTCACCCAGTTTAACCGCACTTTCCGGCGCATCTACGGGCAATCCCCCAGTCAGTTCCGAAATCAGCTTCACCCCACGACCTCCCGGGCGGGTGGCCGAAAGTAGGGCGGGCGTCAAGAAACGCCTTTCTTCTGCCAATAAACGCCGCGCGACTCGGCGGCCGTCGCCTTATTTTTGCTTTACGAAGGAGCAAAATGAAAAATAAACTGATTCTCTTGGTCGATGAGGATGCGGATTGCGGCGGCCTTGTCCTGGAAGCTGCGGCGCGCACCGCGCATGGCGTGCGGCTGAGCCGGGGCAGCAAGGAGGCCTTCCGCGTTCTCTCTCACGATTTCGACCGGATCAACACCATCATTATCGACGTCGATCCCGGCGGCCGCGGCATGGCTTTGCTCGAGGCGGTCAGCGCGCTGCATCGCCGGCCGCCCTTCATCGTCCTGACGTCGCTGGAAGAAAGCCACATGCAACCGGTGGTCGCGCGCCATGGAGCCATCGACTGCCTCGGGAAACCGCTCTCCATCGACCGGCTCTGTGCCGCGCTCGACCGCGTCAGCGGTCGCGAGCCGGACCGGTTATCCTCCGATCCGTGGGGACACCCGCGGGAAGTAGAAGAGGAGGTGGAAAATGGCGCCCACGCCTAGCATTCGCGGCCCCAGCCTGCCGTATCGCGCGGCGCCGCGCAGATGAATCGTCTTTTTCTACTTGGCCTAACGATTGCGACGCTTGGCTGTGCCGCGACGTCGGCTCCCGCGCCTGACGGCCCGGCGCGTCCACTGACTTTTGCCAATGTCCGTTCCTACTTTTCGCACACGCTCAGGTTCCGGCCGACCGAAGTGCAGAAGCGCTGCGTCATTTTTTACGAAGGCGAATGGGTCAGCCGACAGCTCTACAACTATTGCGTCATCATCGTGGAAAACTCCGACGAGGATCTGCAGGTCACCTTCTACATTACCGACGACCATGAAATGAATTGGGTGAATGAATTTCTCGATAGTCCGTTTTTCACCCGGGGCGAAACGGAGAATCTCTATCGCCTCCTGCATCAGGAGAAGCACGCGCGCGGTGAGCGCGTCGGGCGTTACCGAGTCGACCTCAGCCATTGGGAGCCGAAGCACGCTGAGATCATCGTCCTCAGCTTCACGCCCGCGGGCTGACGAATCTTTTTCGCGCGAGCCATCCCCGCGATTGTGCAATGCCGCGCTCGTTGCTAAGCCATGGGCGTGAACGAATCCTCTTCGCCGCCGGCTGAGACGGCCGCTACCGCGCCGCCGGAGCGCGCGGATGAAATCATGCTCGAGGGGCCGCACTCGCGCTTTGATGAATTTTTTACTCTCTTCCGGATCATGGCGGATTTTTTGCGCGGGTTCCGCGTTCTCCATTTCGTCGGGCCGTGCGTGACGGTCTTCGGTTCGGCGCGGATCAAGCCCGACAGTGCCGAATACGAATTGGCGCGCGAGATGGGCGCGGGGATCGCGCGGCTCGGGTTCACGGTTATGACCGGCGGCGGCCCCGGGATCATGGAAGCAGCCAACCGCGGCGCGAAGGAAGTCGGGGGACGCTCCGTTGGCTGCAACATCCGGCTCCCTTTTGAACAGGCGCCTAACGAGTATCTCGATCGCTGCGTGACCTTCTATTATTTTTTCGTCCGCAAGATGTTGCTGGTGAAATATTCCTACGCTTTCGTTGTCATGCCGGGCGGGGCGGGCACGCTCGACGAACTTTTCGAAGCGCTGACTCTCATCCAGACGGGCAAGATCCAGAATTTCCCGATCGTAGTCATGGACACGGATTACTGGCGGGAGCTGACCGATCTGCTGGCGAAGATGGCGCGTCTCGGGATGATCGGGGAAGCGGACCTGAGCCTCGTTTACGTGACCGATTCGGTCGAGGCGGCCCTCGAGCACATCCGGAGCAAAACGATCGAGCCCTTCGGCCTCAAGCGGGTCGTTAGGCGATCTCTCTCCTGGCTGGGTGAACGCGGTTTGAACTCCGCCGCCTCGTGAAACGAATGAAGGCAGAGTGGGGGAGCGAGATCCTGCAGGCTTTGCCTAACGGCCGACGCTATCTGGTTGGAGTCTCGGGGGGACGCGACTCGGTCGTGCTTCTGCACTGGCTGATCGGGCGCGGTTATCGCCGACTGATTGTCTGTCATTTCGAGCATGGCTTGCGCGGTCGCGCGGGGGAGGCGGACGCGCGCTTCGTCGAGCGGATGGCGCAAAAGCACGGACTGGAATTCGAGCTCGGCTCGGCCAAGATCGCGACCATCGCGACCCGGTCGAAGCGATCCATCGAGACGACGGCGCGTGATGAGCGGCTCGCGTTTTTCCAGCGGATCGCGTCCCGCCGCCGTTGCCGCACCATCTTTCTCGCGCATCACGCCGACGATCAGGTGGAGACTTTCCTGCTCAACCTCTTTCGCGGCGCCGGCGGGCGCGGGCTCGGCGCGATGCGGTCGAGGTCGAGATACGGTTCCCTCGAAATCGTCCGTCCGCTGCTGGGAGCGTGGCGATCGGAGATCGACGGCTACGTGGAGGAACACGGCTTGAAGTTTCGTGAGGACGCGACGAACGCGAAGCTCGAGGCGCAACGCAATCGCATGCGACACCAGATCATTCCGCGGCTCGAAAAAGAGCTCGGGCGCAGGATTCGGGCGACGATCTGGCGCGCCGCCACGGTCCTGAGCGAAGAGGAAGACTTCCTCGAAACGCTGACGCCGATTGGCCTAACGAAAAGTAAGAAACTGAACGTGGCGCAACTTCGGCCACTCCCGCCGGCCTTGCAGCGCCGCACCATCCGGCGCTGGCTGACGCAACGGGGTGTGCCCGATCTCGGCTTTCCCGTGATCGAGGAAGTGAGAGGACTGCTGGCGGGTGGGGCGCCGTCCCGAATCAATCTCCCGCGCGGCACGCATGTCAGACGTCGGGCCGGGAAAATTTTCCTCGAGTGAACACAATGGCGACACGATCGAAGAATCTGGCTCCTGGCCAAGCCGCGCTCTATTGACGATGGTAACTGATGAAACCCGGCATTTTTCTTCGCGCGGTTCTGACGGCGAGCTTGGTCGCTCTGCCGACGATCACGCGGGCCGAGGATGGGATTCAAACCTTTCTCGAGAAAACATTGGCAGCCGCGCGCGAGAAGGATCATCTCCCGGCGGTCGCCGCGCTGGTTCAGATTGATGGCAAGCTCGAGGGCGAGGCGGCGCTCGGCCTGCGCGCGCTCGGTCACCCCGAGAAGGTTACGACTAACGATCGTTGGCACATCGGTTCCGATACCAAGGCCTTCACGAGCACACTCATCGCGCGCCTTGTCGAACAAGGCGTCATGCGTTTTGATGACACGCTCGCGGCTTCTTTTCCCGCTTTCGCGAAAGCCATCGACCCCGCCTATCGCGATGTGACTGTCACTCAGCTCTTGAGTCACACCGCGGGTCTGCCGCCGCTGACCGATGACAAAGAGATGCCGCCGTTCCTGGCTCTGATCAAATCAGCGAATGGAGCGAAGGCGCAGCGTGAGGCGATCGCGCGCAAATATTTGACGATGCCGCCAGCTTCCAAAGCCGGCGAGTTCGTCTATTCCAATCTCGGTTTCATCATCGCAGGTGCGATCGCGGAGGCGCATACCGGCAAGACATGGGAGGAGCTGATCCGCGAGCAGATCTTCGCGCCACTCGGGGTCAAGAACGCCGGTTTCGGCCCGCCGGGCAACCCCGGAAAAGTCGACCAGCCCTGGGGTCACAAAGAAGAGGCGGGCAAACTCGTCCCGCTCGATCCCACCAGCGCCGACGCCGACAATCCGCCGGCGCTTGGCCCGGCCGGCACGATCCACATCGCACTCAGGGATTGGCTCCTCTTTGCCCAGGATCAGCTTGATGGCGAGCACGGTCGCGGCAAACTTCTGAAACCGGAGACCTATCGCAGACTGCACACGCCGGTGACGGGGAATTATGCGCTCGGCTGGGGCGTTTTGCTCGGCCCTGATGGTGTGCCACAGATTCTGACGCATACCGGGAGCAACGGTTTCTGGGTCGCCGACATTCGCATCATGCCTAAGCACGACATGATTTTCCTCGTGGTCACAAACGCCGGTAATGACGCCGCCAACCAGGCAATGAAAGATATCGGAAAACCTTTGAAAGAACGCCTCAAGCCGTTGGAATGAGGTCGCGATTGATACTAGAAGTCACGCAATGAATTCCACCATGAGTTCCGCCGTCCGCGTTCGCTTCGCTCCGTCACCCACTGGGTTCCTCCACATCGGCGGAGCGCGCACTGCGCTCTTTAACTGGCTCTACGCGCACCACACCGGCGGGACGCTGGTCCTGCGAATTGAAGACACCGACCAGGCGCGTAATACCGCTGAGGCGACGCAGGCGATTTATGACGGGCTGCGCTGGCTCGGGCTCGACTGGGACGAAGGTCCACAGGCCGGCGGAAGTTACGGACCTTATTTTCAAAGCGAACGGAACGACATCTACGAGCGCCATCTCAAAAGGCTGGAAGAAGGCGGTCACCTTTTTGAGGAGAACGGAGCAATCCGTTTCCGTTCCCCGCGCGAGCATGTGGTGGTCGACGACGTCGTCTGCGGCAAGATCGATTTTGACCTAACGAATCCGGAAACGCATCCCGATATGACGATCCGGCGGCCGGATGGTTCGTGGATTTTCCATTTCGTGAACGTAGTCGACGACATGGAAATGCAGATCAGCCACGTCATCCGCGGGGAGGATCATCTTTCCAATACCCCAAAGCATATCGAGCTTTATCGCGCCCTCGGGGCCGAGCCGCCGCGCTTCGCCCACATCCCGCTCATCCTCAACCAGGACGGCTCGAAGATGAGCAAACGCGATTTGGGCGCGAGCCTCAACACCTACATCGCGGAAGGATTTCTGCCCGAGGCGGTGCGCAATTATCTCTGCCTTCTCGGCTGGTCGCCGAAAGATAACCGCGAGAAAATTGAAATCGACGAAGTCGTCAGGCTTTTCGAGCTGGAAAAAATTCATCGCAAGAACGCGTCGTTTGATCTGGCCAAGTGCACCTGGTTGAACGGCGAATATGCGCACCAATTGGCCGACGATCGTTTCCACTCGCTCGCCTTGATCGCGCTCCAGAAAGCGGGAATCGACACGAGCAAGTTTCCCCCTGACTACACGCGGGCCGCGCTGGATACCTGCAAAGGCAAGTTCCGCATCTTCAGTGAGCTGCCGGCCTATTGCGGCTTCTATTTTATCGACGAGATCAGCTACCAGCCGGAAGGCGTGGCGAAGCATTTCATTCCCGAAAACAAGCCGCGCTTGCAATCTTTACGCGAAGCTTTCAACGCGCTGGAACATTTCGACGCCACCTCTATCGAAGCCGCACTCAAGGCGACCGCGACCGAGCTGGGAGTGAAAGTCGGCGCGCTCGTGCACCCGACTCGCCTGGCCGTGACCGGGAGTAACGCCGGTCCCAGCCTCTATCATCTGCTCGAAATTCTCGGGAAAACGAAAGTCCTGGCCCGGATCGATCGCGGGCTGGCTGAAATGCCGGGCGCGTGATCCTCGCGCACTTTCAGTCCATGAGGCCGAGGAGAACCATCCACAGTGCCATGTAAAGAAAAGTCCAGAGAAGCGCATCCCATTTTCGCGGAGCGTTCAGGCGAGCGGGAAATTTCGCACCCGAGCTGGGCGGCGCCGGGAACCAGAAGGCGAGACGCGGTGTTTGCCAGCGGAGGAGGAAGGGCAGGGCGATGACGAAGAGAACTGCCGGCGCGACGCGCCAGGCATTTGTGCCTAACGACACCAAAACCCAAAAGCCGCCCGCGGCCAGGAGGAGCGTGGACCAGGCGAGAACTACAGTCATCCGCAGGTAGCGCGGTTGCGTGATTTTTCGATGAATCAGCTGCCAGGCGGCGACTATCCAGGAGGCGCACGCGATCGCTAGCACGACGCCGAACCAGTCGAGGGGCGTGAGGTCCTCACTCCGCAACTTGTTCGCGGAAAAGGCGACATTCGCGAGCACCGTCAGTAATCCGGCGATCGCACAAAGCAGATGCTCGCTCACGCGGACGACCGCGGGCAGACGAAGCCGCGTCATTCCCTCTGGCACCGCGGGCACGGGATTTTTCTGTCGGCAGGTTGCGTCCCAACGTCGCAGGTCGATCCACTGTCGCCGCCAGAGCCAGTGGACCGATTCCGGCAAACCGATCGCGCTTCCGATCACCGTCACCGCGGCCTTTTGGAGAAGATCTGCCTGTCCACTCAGCCACTCGGTCGTGGTGCGGTTCGTGAGCAGAATCACGCGCGCGCCGTCGGCCGGCGCTTCCGTCGCTCCAGGCTGTTCAAGTCCGCACGCAACTGCGCCGCGGCGGGCCCGTCCTCGACGTCATGTAAAAGTTGGAACCGCCCTAACTCTGCAAACCGGGTAGGGAGATCCGGAATCTTGATGATCCGTCCGCGGCGATACGAATCCCAAGCTTTGCCGGTGGGACACCAGCGCAGCACATCCTCCGGACGAAGCAGAAGCAGAATCGCCAAGGCGACGCAACCGGTGGCTACGATCGCGTTCAGGACTGAGTTCGGCATCCCCCCGTAGTGCATCTTGCTGGTAAAGGCGGCGAGGCCAGGGATCCATCCACTGCGGGCGAGGAGGTAAAGGCCGAAGAGACCGGTGAAGAGAGAGATCGTGATCGTTAGGCGCGTCAGGCCCATGTGGCGCCAAAGGAAAGCCAGACAGGCGTGCCACGCGACCAGCGCGGCAAGAAACGGCGCCATGACCCAAAAGAGAATGCGATCGGCGAGCGGTTCGCTTTCGAGCTCGAGTCCCTGCCAGGCACCATAGATTGCTGCGGGCAGGAGAAAAACCGCCGCCAGCATGAGCGTCACCAGGCCGACGAAAGGCGGCACTCGGGGAAGCCAGGACCTTTTTGTTAGGCGTGTTCCCGCCTCGTCTGGCTGCTCCAGAGTTCGCGTCAGCTTCTGCAAGGCTGGGCGAAACGAGCCGCGGAAATCCACCAGTCGGGATTTTTGGACCTCGGGCGGTAGTTTGCAGGAACGGAAGAGCGCCACGACTAAGCGATCTCCCTGAGCGAGGGCACGCTTCCATTCGCGCTCCACGTGAGGGGAGCGCACGCTGTGTGGCGTCGCCACCATGACGATGGTTTGTGCCTCGTCCAGGGCGCGATCGATTTCTTCTTCCCACGCGCCGCCGGGAGTGAGGTGATTGGCGTCGAGCCAGTTTTCCGTCCCGCGCTGCGCGAGATGGAAGGCGAGCGACTCGGCGAAATGAAAATCTTTTCGCGAATAACTGATGAAGACCAGCGACATCGGTTCCCGCGGGAATTTTGGCCCGTTCGCGGCTGTGCCGGCGAGCAAAAAATGGCAACTGCCCGGCGTGCTACTTCTTCGCTTCCTTCGCCCAGGTGTCGCGCAGGGTGATGGTGCGATTGAAAACCAATTTTTCAGGCCGGGAATCGGGATCGAGTGCGAAATAGGCCAACCGCTCAAACTGGTAGCGCAATGCGGGGGCGGCTTCGCCTAACGACGGCTCACATTTCGCCGTCACCACCTCGAGCGAGTGCGGGTTGATGAAGGATTTGAAATCTCCGTCTGCATCCGGTTCCGGGACGGTGAAGAGGCGATCGTAGAGGCGCACTTCCGCCTCAACGGCGTGGGGCGCGCTGACCCAATGAATCGTGCCCTTGATCTTGCGATTGGAAGTGGCTCCGCCGGTTTTGCTCTCGAGATCGGCCGTGCAGCGGAGCTCGGTGATTTCGCCCGCAGCATCCTTCACCACTTCGTCACACTTGATGATGTAGGCGTACTTCAAGCGCACTTCGCCGCCCGGTTTCAGACGAAAATATTTCGGCACCGGCGTTTCCATGAAATCGGCCCGCTCGATAAAGAGCTCGCGGCTAAAGGGAACCTTGCGCTTGCCGGCTGCGGGATCTTCCGGGTTGTTCGTCGCCTCCAGCTCCTCGGTTTTTCCCTCCGGGTAATTGGTGATCACGACCTTGAGCGGATGGAGCACGGCGAGACGGCGGAGAGCGGTTTGATTGAACTCGTTCCGCATCGCGTATTCGAGCGCGTCGACTTCGGTGAGGGAGGGATATTTTGTAATCCCGATGCGATAAGCAAAATCGCGCAGGACGCTCGCGGTCACCCCCCGGCGGCGCATGCCCGAGATAGTCGGAAGACGCGGATCATCCCAGCCGCTGACCAAGCCATCGTCGACCAACTGCTTGAGCTTGCGCTTGCTCATGACGGTGTAGGTGAGATTGAGGCGAGCAAATTCGCACTGATGCGGCAACGGGCACGGGAGATCGAGCGCGTCGAGAATCCATTCGTAAAGCGGGCGATGGACCTCGAATTCGAGGGTGCAAAGCGAGTGCGTGATGCCTTCGAGATAATCGCTCAGCCCATGAGCGAAATCGTAAAGAGGATAGATGCACCATTCGTCGCCGGTGTGGTGGTGGGCGGCGTGCCGAATGCGGTAGAGAACCGGATCGCGCAGCCAAATATTTGGCGCCTGCATATCGATCTTCGCCCGCAGGGTGCGCGCGCCATCAGGGAACTCGCCCGCCTTCATCCGCGCGAGCAGATCGAGGTTTTCTTCCACCGGGCGATTGCGGAAAGGACCGTCCTTGCCGAGCCGCCGATATTCGTCGGTTTCTTCCGCCGTCATGTCGCAGACGTAGGCTTTGCCTTTGCGCACCAGCTCCTGCGCAAACTCATAGATCTGGGCGAAATAATCGGACGCAAAAAAGGGCGTCCCGCCTTCCTTGAGATTGAGATTTTCATCGGCCCAGCCCGCGATCAACCAGCGCACGTCGGTCATGATGGAATCGACAAACTCGACTTCCTCCTTCGCGGGATTGGTATCGTCCATGCGCACGTTGCAGACGCCGCCGAACTCGCGCGCGATGCCGAAGTTCAGACAAATCGCCTTGGTGTGTCCGATGTGCAGGTACCCGTTAGGCTCAGGCGGGAAACGGGTGTGGATACGCGCGTGCTTTCCGCTGCGCACATCTTCTGCGACGATGTCGCGGATGAAATCGGATGGATTTTCGTGGACCGGTTCGGACATGGGGTGGCGCGACGTTAAACACGGCCAGCCCGCTTGTCATCCGGCGGCGCGACGGAAGGTGGCGCTCTGCGGCTCCCGATGAACACCATCTACACTCTGGCCGACCTGCGGAATTGGAAGAAGCGCGGTGGCGCCGTCTCCCCGCCCATTCGCCTCGGAGTGGTCGGGAATCCAGTCGCGCAATCATTTTCGCCGCGGATGCAAAATGCCGCCCTCGAAAAGTGCGGGCTGGCCCTCCAGTATGCCGCCTTCCAAATTGCGCCGGAAGAATTAAGCGAAGCGATCAGCTTGTTTCGCGACCTCGAATTTATCGGTGTGAACCTGACCGTCCCGCACAAGATGGCGGCGGTCGCGCTGGTCGACGAGGTGGAAGAACGAGTCCGGAAGATCGGCGCGATCAACACCATTGCGGTCGTGGAAGGGAAGCTCGTCGGCTACAACACCGACGGCCCCGGGTTTGTCCGCGCGATTCGCGAGGAGTTTTCGGTCGACCTGCGGGATTTACGCATCTTCCTCCTTGGAGCGGGTGGGGGAGCCGGCCGCGCGCTGGCCTGCCAATGCGCCTTGGAAAACTGCGAGCGCCTCGTCCTTTCCAGTCGCACCTTCGAAAAAGCGCAGAACCTGGCAAGGGAACTGGCCCCTCATTTTGCCGGTCCACGCGTGCTCGGCCCGGAAGCGCGACTGGAAGCCGTCCGCTGGGAGAGCACGACGTGGCGGGCGCAGATCGCTCGAACCGATCTGGTCATAAACGCGACTGCACTCGGCTCGAAAGTTTCCGATCCTTCTCCGCTGCCGCATCCGTTGCTCGCGCCGCATCTGATGATTTATGACCTGATCTACAATCCGGCACGGACAGCACTGCTCGAGGCCGCGGCGGAATCGGGAGCGCGCGGCGCGAACGGTCTCAGCATGTTGCTCCACCAGGGCGCGCTTGCTTTCGAGATCTGGTTCGATCGCGAAGCCCCCCTCGCGGTCATGCGCGCGGCGCTTGCCTGACGGCACCATCCGCGATCTACGCGCCCGGGCCGTAGATCAGCAGCTTCATCGTCTCCGGAATAATCGGCGGCCAATGCGGCGCGCCCGGACCCGGCGTCGGCGCCGGCCCGAACTTCGCGGTTGGGAGATAAATCCGGTGCGTCACGGGGTCGAGCGCGATCGTGCGGGCGCCGCGTTCCGTCGCCAGGCTTTGCACCACGGTCAACTTATCCGGCGCTTCTTCCTTTGCGATCGTCGTCACCCCTTCGCCGCAGGAGGCGAAAACCAACTGCGACGTTTCATCGAAGGCGCAGCCGTCGGCGTGCTCGCCTATCGGGGCCGTCGCCACCACCTTGCCCGACCCTGTATCGAGCATCGTCATTAGCTTGTTTTGGCAGGTCGCGAAAAGCCGATGATGCGCCGGATCGAACGCGATTCCGCTCGGCTCTTCGCCCGGTGCGAGAGGCCAGCGCGCCACGACTTCATGCTTTGTCGTATCGATCGCCACGACTTCGCTTTTGTCTTCGATGTTGCAGTAAACTCGTCCCGCCACGGGATCGGCGGCCGCAAATTCCGGGCTGCCGCCGAGGGCGATGGTGGTCACGACCTTGCCCGTGGTGGCGTCCAGTACCGTGGCAGAATCGCCCTTGTGATTGAAAATGTAGACTTCCTTGCGGCGCGGTTCGTAAACCATGGCGTCGGGACCGGCTCCGGTTTCGACTTTCGAAAGTGTCTTGAGCGTTTTCAAATCGACCACGCTCGCTTTCGCCTCTTTGCCGTTGCTGGAAAATCCCCGACCCAACTCTGGAATTGCGAGGAAGGCATGCACGCCGGGGGTGTCGGCGATTTCGCCGGCGACAGCGCTCTTGGCCAAATCCACCACCACGATTTTGCTCGCGTGCGAGAGGTAAAGCCGCCGGGCGGGCGAATCAATTGTCAGGATATCCCAGCCGCCTTCGCCTCCGATGGCGATTTCGCCTAACGACTTGTAGGCATCGCCGGGGGCGGCGCCAATATTTAGCCCGGCACAAAAAAGGCAGGCCGCGATTCCGAGCCAGATTCTGGAGCGCATGCGCACTTCTAGCACATTCTGTTTAGTGCGCAGGGCGATTCCTGAAGAGGTGGGCGGCGACTGGTCGACTAGAGATTCTGCTTCGCCTTATCTTCCGCCCGCGTGAGCGCGCAGGCGATAAACAGATTCTTTTTCATGTAAGCTTGGACGCAGCATCTATTTTCGAACGACGACGAATGCTTGGGTGTCTTGGAGGAGGGTGCAGACGCATCACTTAGCTTGAACGACTCCCAAAGCATGGCCGGCGAAACCTGTTTCGCCGTAATAATCCCGTTCTTTAACGAGGGAGAGAACGTCGGAGTGGTGTGCCGGGAAGTGCGCAGCGTCTTGGAGCTCAGGCTGGCCGGAGGCGAGGCCATCTTCATTGATGATGGCAGCAGCGACGATACCGGTGCGCGCTTGGACGAGATCGCGCGAGAATGGCCGGCCAGCCGAGTTTTTCATTTGCAGGGCAACCAGGGGCAGTCAGCCGCTTTGCTTTTCGGCTTTGGCCAGACCACTGCACCCATCCTGGTGACGATGGACGGGGATGGCCAGAATGACCCGAACGATATCCCCAGACTCTTGCAGCTTCTGTCCGACGCCGACATGGTGGTCGGCGCCCGGGTGAATCGACAGGATTCGTGGATCCGCCGGAAAATTTCGCGGGTCGCTAATTTTTACCGGGCGAAGTGGCTCGGCGACGGCGTCTCGGATGCGGGCTGCGCCCTCAAGGTGTTTCGCCGTGAAGTGGTGAGCGCTTTCATTCCGATTCGGACCCTTTATTCCTTTATGCCGGCGCTGGCCGTGGCCGCGGGTTATCGCGTGCTGGAGGAGCCGGTTCATCATCGTTCCCGTCGCCACGGTTCATCCAAATACAGCGCCTGGAGTTTTCTCGTATTGCCGATCATTGATTTCATCGGCCTGAACTGGTTTCGCTCCCGGCGCTGTCAGCCGGCCGGGCGGCACTTGCCTGACGGAGATTTTCCGACCGCGCCTTTCGGCGAAACTCTCTCACGCATTGTCGTGCATCGCTGGTTGCAGCCCGCCGCGCTTGGGCTGGCACTTATCCTGGTCGCCCTCCTCCTCAGTCTCCCGCGGAAGAGTCTCGAAGGGCCGTCGTCGAGGAAGATTAACTTGAGTCAAGCCGAACGCATCGCCCTCCAGCATTTTCGCAAGGGGCGGCTCGGCGCGGAAGAACTGCGAACCGAGAGTGGACGGCTCATCTGGACAATCGATGTCGAATCTCCCTCGACGCCTGACATTCACGAGATCTCGATCGATGCCATGAACGGGCAGGTGATTGATGTCCGCGCCGAATCTCCGGAAGAGGAAGCGTTTGAAGTGGCGATAGCCAATCACCGCTCTGACTCAAAGCGGTATCTGCTCCGCTAGCACTCGCGCCGGGGGTTTGTCCGGAATCGACATGTCCCGGTCTAACGAATCAAACGCTATCCCAGCCCGCCCTGCGGAACGCGGCTACCTCCGGGCCACAATCGCCCTGATTGTGCTGGGAACGATCTTTCATCTCGCCTACAGCACGCACCTGGAACTGGTCGGCGATGAAGCCTACTACTGGCTTTGGTCGCGTCATCCCGACATCTCTTATCTCGATAAGGGCCCGATGATCGCCTGGCTGATTTGGGCTGGCACGGCTCTCTTTGGTCAAACCGTCTTTGGGGTACGGTTTTTTGCCGTGGTTCTTTCCGGCGGCACTGGGCTCGCAATCTTCCTCCTTGCGCGCCGCCTCTTTTCCGAGCGCGCGGCTTTTTGGGCGGTGGTGGTGGCGAGCGTCGTCCCTCTTTTTGCGGTCGGCGCTTCGTTGATGACGATCGACACCGTCTACGTCTTCTTTTGGAGCTGGGCCGCGCTCGCTTTTTGGTGGGCCAAGGACCAGACGCGGCTTGGTCTTTGGATCCTGACCGGTGCCCTCGTGGGGCTGGGCCTTCTCTCAAAATACACCGCCGCGATCGAGGTAATTTCATTCACTGCTTTCTGCCTCTGGCATCGACCGAGCAGAGTGCATTTTCGGAGGGGAACTTTCTGGGCAATGCTCGGGACGGCGCTCCTTTTTCTTCTCCCGGCGATCCTCTGGAATATTCGGCACCACTGGCCAACAAGCGACTGGCTGCTGCATCGCGGCGCTCTCGACCAGGGAGTCAGCTTTCATCCTGCCTTCGCTTTATCTTTTCTCGGCGAGCAAGCCGGTGTCATTTCGCCCCTCTTCTTTATCGGGCTGCTCTTCGTCTTTTTTCGGCGATCGCTCTGGCAGGCCCCGCAGCCGGAGACTGGGTATTCCGCGGCACTCTTCCTTCCGCTTTTCGGGCTCTATCTCTTTTTGAGCCTGCACTACTTTGGCCCCCCGAACTGGACGGCGGCCGCTTACATTGGCGGGATTGTGCTCTTATCGGCAAAATGGCTGGAGCTGGCCAAGGCTCATTCGTGGGCTCGCTGGCTGGCCGGCATCGCGCTGGTTCTCGCCCTCCTCGAGACCGGCATCCTCCTTGAGACGCGCTGGCTCCATCTCTCGCACCGGCTTGATCCGCTCGATCGCGCGCGCGGGTCGCGTAGCCTGGCGGCGACGGTGGCGCAGGCGGAGAAATCCAACGGTGCCCAATTCATCATCGCGGATAACTACATGACAGCGGCGCTGCTCTCCTTCTATCTCCCGGGAAAACCGGAGACGTTTGTGCCGAGCGTGAATCGGCCCCTGAACCAGTTGGAACTGTGGGCCGACTATGACGCGAAATATCCCTCCGGCAATGCTTTGGTCGTAGCCAAAAGAAGGTCTCTCGGCCACTCGCTGCGCCGAAGTTTTGCGCAGCTTAAGTCCCTCGGAGGGGTCGAGGCCGTCGATGGCGAGAGAACGGTGGGCCGGTATTACCTATTCCTCGCGCAGCGTCCCAGCGCATTGAAGAAAACGCGCGTCGCCTCCGCGGGACCAGCCGATTTTTGAGCGGCGGTTGGCTCGACTAAGCGATCGTTAGGCAGGGCTTACCCGATGACCGGTCGACGGGAAAAAATGGCGCGGTTTTCTTCCAGTTTGGCGCCCCGGCTGAGGAAGTAGTCCCGCAGTTCGTCGCTGTAGAAGCTGCCGTCATCCTCCCGGTTGAAGCCCAGACAAACACTGCCGTGCGGCGCCAGATGTGTCTCCAGGTCGTCGAGGAAATATTTCCACTCCGCCGGTCCCCAGAGACCGGCCGATTTATGGCCGTTAAAGCAGATCATGAAGGCGGTTATCAGATCGAACTTTTTCCCAAGCTTGGGCAGC
>JBKJNW010000008.1:0-22841 GCA_046593335.1 Chthoniobacterales bacterium
GCCAAAAAGTTTTCTCGCCGGAATGACCGCACTGGCGCGTGGCGACGCGGCGGCCGCCGGGCAACAATTTGCCACCGCGCTGCCGGAGTTTGAAAAAGCGGTGCAGGAAGCTCCCGAAGCGGCGGAGCGCCACGCCAATCTCGGCCTGGTCTACGCTTTCCTCGGGCGAAAGAGCGACGCCATTCGTGAAGGCCGGTTCGCCGTCCAGCTCAAGCCGGAATCGAAGGACGCCAATGACGGCGCGATCATGCTTTGTTACCTCGCCCTGATCTGTGCGCGGGTCGGCGAAATCGACCAGGCGATCCCCTTGATCGAACAATTGCTGCGAACGCCCGGGGCAGTCGACAGCGTCGACTACAGCATCACCCGGAGCGATCTCAAGTTTCGCTGGGAATGGGACCCGCTGCGCAAGAATCCTCGCTTCCTGCAACTGCTCGCCGGGCCCGGCGAGGCGTCCAGTTCAGCTCCTCGTTAGGCGGGGTAATTCCAGTGCCGCAGGGCCTCGCCGATTTCACGCGCAAACCGCTCCTGTAAATGCAGCGGAAGATTGACCCGCCATTGCTCACTCTTCCCCACCCGCAGAAACTTGGCCCGCCCCGTTTCCCCCGCCTCCAGCAGATGCTGTTTTTTGCGCGCGAAGGACTGGTTCTCGACCGCGCGCGCGATCTCCGACGCGCTGCGGCGGAGGCCGAGGTGCTGCAGAATCCGGGCGGACTCCTCCTCCGGCCGCGCGAGCAGGTCTTCGTAACGCACGATCGGCACTCCCGCCTCGGCGTAGGGCCGCCAGTGTTCCAACCAGGAAAGGCGGACCGACTTGTGGACCGCGGCCGAGCCCTCGAGCAGCGCTTCCGTCATCCGCTCCAGTCGGTAATTCTGCCTAACGAGAAGTGGATAAAGGGTGTGGCGATAAAGTTTCTCGCCCTGCGGCAGAAAACGAAAAGGCCAGCGCAGGAAAGGATAACGGACAAACTGGAAATGATTCGCGGCCGAGAGCGCGATGTCTCGCGGATCGCGCAGGATGTAGAGGACGCGGTTCCGGTGGGGCGAGACTCCGTCGAGCTCGGGCAGCAGGCGCGGCACCTGGTCGTTGTCCTCCCCCGGCTCGACGGAGTCTCGCCCTACCGGGAGGAAGCCCAGCTCGGGCAAAGGGTGGTGCGATTTGTAGCAGCGAAATTCCGAAACGCGATCCTGCCCCTCGACCGCGATCTCTTTCTTCGTTGACTGCCAGAAACCGGCCACCGGGCAACCCACCAGTTCGGCCACGAGCCGCGTCGCCCAGGTGCAGCCGCTCTTGGGGTAACCGACGACGATGATGTTTTTCATCGTTGCGAAGGGATCCGGGTAGCGCACTCGTCTCGAGTGCTGGTCGCAGTGTTCCACTGCGACGAACTTTTCGGCGCGTTCCGAATGCAATTGCCAGACGAGCGGTGGTGCCAAGTTCGCGACGGCGAGACGCCGTCGCCAGCACTCGTGACGAGTGCGCTACCCGGAATATTCTTCACCGTAATTCGTGAAACGCCGCACCAAGATGATCGACTAAATCGCTCGGCAAGAGCGATTCCTCGCTCGCAGCGCCGTGGCAGATTGCCAGCTCCGCCGCCCGTCCACAGAGCCAGGCGCCGAGACGGCCAGCGTCGTTAGGCGAAAGCTTCTGGCCGAGCAGCCCGGCGCAAACCCCAGTCAGGACGTCGCCCATTCCGCCGGTGGCCATCCCCGGGTTGCCGGTCGTGTTGTAGCTCAAGGGACGATTCGCTTCCGCCACGATCGTGCGGCTGCCTTTCAAGAGCAGGCTGACCGCGTATTCTTGACAGAATTTCCGCGCTGCTTCCGCGCGCCCCATTTTTTCTGAGCCGGGAAAGATCCGTTTCATTTCGCCCGGGTGCGGGGTGAGGAGACGCGAGCCGCGGCTCTCTTTCAGGGTCTCCATCTTTTCCGCAAGGATGTTGAGGCCATCGGCATCGATCACCATTGGTTGCGTGGCGTCGCGGAGAAGAGCGCGCACTTCCGTGGCGCGTGACTTTCCGATCCCCGGGCCAACGGCCCAGACGTCGACTGGCTCCTCCAGCAGATCGGCGTAGGATTTGACCGGTTTCACCATCACCTCCGGCGCGGCCGAGGCAGCGACAATTTCGTAAATTTCTTCCGGGACGAAGAGCTCGACCAGGCCGGCCCCGGCGCGGAGCGCGCCTAACGAACACAAATGCGCCGCGCCGGTGAAACCGCGCGAGCCAGCGACGATCCCGATGCGGCCGAATTTGTTTTTGTAGGCGGAATATTTCCGGCGCGGCAGCAGATCGCGGAGCGACTCCGGCGTGGCCAGTTCGTCATCGCCGGGTTCACCCGGTTGGAGCTCCGGCAGCGCCACCAATTCGAGCCGCCCGACGAAATCGATCGCGGTATCCGCCACCAAACCGCTTTTCGCGCACCCGACCGTGATCGTGATATCTGCGATCACGCAATCGTCGTCGGCCGCGCCGGTCTCGCCGTCGAGGCCGGAGGGAATATCGATCGCGGTCACCTGAGCGCGGCCGCGCAACGCACTGATTTCGCGGCAAGCGGCGCGGATTGGCTCACGCAAGGGCGGATGAGCGCCGAGGCCAAGCAATCCATCGAGGATGATCGTCGGCGAATGTGGGAGGGGCCTTTGCGCCCCGATCGCCCCGATCGCGGGGGTTGCCTCCATCGGGGCGCAAAGGCCCCTCCCACATTGCAGCTCGCGGAATTTCTCTTTCGTCAGAACGCTCAGATCCTCTTCGGGAAAAACAAGCCGCGTTTCTATTTCCCAGCCGGCTTGCGCGAGCCAGCGCGCAGCGACGAAAGCGTCGCCCGCGTTGTGGCCTTTCCCAGCAAAGACAATGCAATTCCCGCCGCGCGGAAAAAATTTGGCAATAGCCCGCGCAATCCCGATCCCCGCCTCCTCCATCAACTCCTCCGCCGAAATGCCGCGCGCGAAGGCAGCCTCCTCGGCCGCGCGCATCTGCGCCGGAGTGATGATCGGTGAGTGCAACTTATTCGTCGGAAGCGGCCGGTTTTTTCTTCTTCTTGCTGGGAGTGCTGGAGCTCTTCTTTTTCGTGCTGCTCGACTTTTTGCTGCTCGAGCTTTTCTTTTTCGAACTGCTCCGGGAAGATTTTTTTGATTTCTGGGTGCTCTTTTTCGAGGAGCTGGTCACACGACGTTCTGCTTCCGCGCGGACGAAATCGTTATAATTCCCGCTCGAGCGAATGGGCGAAGGGAGATGGGTGAGCCCGGCCACGACCGGTCGGTTGGGCGGGGTCGGTTTGCCCATGATCCCGTCGGCGACCCGGTCGGCCAAGCGCTGTCGATACGTGCTCTCCAGCACCTGACGCGATTCTTCCGGGTTGGTCAGGAAGCCGCATTCGACCAGGACGGCCGGGACACTGGCCCGGCGCAGAACAAAATAGCCTCGGCGCCGGATCCCGCGGTTGTCGCTACTCGTGCCCGAGATGACATGGCGATGAATATCGGCCGCCAGTTTCGCGCTGTTGTTGCTGTAGTAATAGGTCTCGATCCCGTTCGCTCCCACGCGCGTGGCAGAGTTGAAATGGATGCTGACAAAAATCGCGTCGCGATAGCGGCTCGCGACCCGCACCCGGTCGCCCAGGGTGACGAAGACATCGCTGTCGCGCGTCATGACCACGCGATAGCCGGCCTGGCGCAGCCGATTTTGTAACCGCAGCGCGACATCGAGGGTCATGACTTTCTCCGAGACGCGCTGCCGCGGAATTCCGCCGCGATCGAAACCGCCGTGGCCGGCATCGATCACCACGGTGGAAAATTTCCGCGCCGCCAACGCCGCCGGCGCCGGCCAGATCACGAGCAGAGCGAGCGCGATCGAGAACAGCTTCAGGAGTGAGGCGCGCCCTTGGACGCGAAACAATTTCGCCGGCATCTGGAGTTAATCTTCCGACGGCAGATCGGCCGGGCGATCGGATAGTTTCGGCATGGCGCGCCCGGCGGCCGGCGCCACCGGGACATCCTGCACCCCGCCGCTCACCGCCACCGCGCCATCAGGCGTGCGGCGGAGGCGCGGGTTGCTGCGAGTTTGTGAATAGGTGGTGTGTTTGAGCAAACGCCCGTCGAGTCCGACGACGGAATAGGACCAGATCCGCGGGGCCGAGCAATGCAGGACATGGAGCTGATTATCGCGGTCGACCTCGGCGTGCGGTTCGTCGAAGGAGAGGAGTCGACCTAACGAAAAGGTGGCGAAGACGAGACTGTTCTCCAGGTCTTCCACCCGCACGTAAAGCGAAGTGTGATCGGGAAAGCGATTCGTCATGAGCGAATACGTCCGCACGCCACCGCTTTCCGGGTCGCCCACCGTCCGGCGCCAGATCGGGCGCGCGTTCGTGACTTCGAAGACTTTGCCCGGGGCATAAAAAAACTTGTTCAAGTCAGCAAAAAATACGTTGGCCCGGACGTGATAGACGCCGAGATCGGTGATGGGAAAAAGCGGGGTGAGGTTGATCTTGCGCGTCACGGAAGTGCCGGCCGCGAGTTTCAGGGGCAGCTCGTTGCCCGGGCGAAGCGGGACAAGGGTGCGGCCCTCGTTGGCCGTGACTTCAAAGCCGTACCAATGCTGCTCGTTATCGTCGCGCAGCTCGACGTCGCGCCCGGCCAGGTTCGTGATCGTGACCGTGGCGATGACCGGCTCAAAGGCAATGTATTGCCGCCGTTTGAATTTCAGGTCGACCTGGATCTGCGCCTCGGCCGAAAGCGTGACCAGAAAAAGCGCGAGGAAGGCGAGGCAGCGGATCATTCGCGGCTAAAATACCGCAAGTCGAGGGAGATGAAAGCAATGCGACCGAATCAGCCGCGTTTTCCCCATAGTTTCACCTTGTCGAGGACGCCGGTTTTTTTCGGCGAAAGCATCGGCGGCGGCGGCCCGACGATGGTGGCCAGCTTCTTCGCCTCCTGCGCCAGCTCGCCCCAGGTCGTGATCGCTTTTACGCCCGAGGTCTGCATCTGATGAATGAGAGTGAGCACTCGGCCGCTGCCCGGGATCGCGGTCGCTTTCGTCATTGGAATGAGGACGCGGCCAATCATCTGGATTTCGCTCTGGGCCGGCGCCAGCTGGGACATCCCGGCGCTCGCGACCGCGACATCGGCGAGGCGGCATTCGTCGTTAGGCGTAAGGAAGATGCGCGAAAGCCGGAGCGGCGCATGCATGATCCCGTGGTCGTCGAGGTGGGCCAGGGCCTCGGCCACGGCGCGCACCACGCGCAGGGCGGTCGTCTCCGGGATGGTGTGGCCGCGTGCCTTGATCTCGTAAATCGTGCGCCCGACGACAAATTCGCGCGCATAAAAGTAAGTGCCTTCGTATTCGCCCGCTTCGTAAACCGGCAGAATCGCCGGATGCCGGATGTTGGCGTTGGCGCTCGCGGTATCGAGAAATTCCTGCGCTCGCTCCGGGTTCTCGCGCAGGCTGTTGCGTAGGACGTGGAGCGCGACCGAACGGCCGATCGAGGTCTGCTCCGCCTCATAAACTTTGTCCCAAAAACTTTCGGTCAGCTTCCGCCCCACCGCATAGGTGCCGAACTGCTCTCCGGTCAGGTCCGGCTCCGGCGGCAAAAGCGCGGCCGAGATTTCCGAGCCCGCCGCCCCGGGCCGGAGGGCCTGCTCTTCGCGCTCGCGCATGACGACTTCGATCAGGGCCGCATCCCAGCCAATCTCGATCGATTGCTCGGCCGGGCTGGCGTTGGCGTCGTAGGCAAATTCGGCGTGGCCCCAGCGCAGCATCTCGTAGATCGCCTCCAGCCCGCGCGCCTGTTGCGTCTCGGCATGACGCAGCTCGCCGTTCCGGAGATAAACCACGCCCGCGTCCGAACCGACCACGAGCTGCACCCCGCCGCTTTTCCCGCTCAGGCAACACATCTGGAGCAGATCGATGATCTGAAAAAGATCCGGGCCGCCGCGCCCGGCGTCGGTGCGTTCGATCGCCTGGAGGAGAAGCTCGCCGTCGATCGGCTCGGGAAAGATCTTGGTGTTTGCGACCTCGAGGCGTTGCGCCGCGAGCGGATAAGAGGGCAGAAAAAAAGTATGCAGCCCGGGGAACCGTTCACCTAACGAACCGGCCATGGTCAGGCCGTCGACCCCCTCGCTTTCGAGCTGGGTCACGAGCAGGTCGCAACGGCCGGCCTGCGCGGCCCACCCGAGGGCGGCGGCGTCGGTCGTGACGCAGTCGACGCCATGCGAGGTGTATTCCTGGATCATTTTTTGCAGAGCGAGGCCGATCTCTGCTTCATGATGAACAATGAGCAGATGCATCACTGTGGCGGCGCGGTGAAAGGGGGCGGGAAAAGATTGAGCAAGCGGGTGGGATCGGCCCGCACGGCCTGGAGTTGGTCCTTGTAATAAACGCGCACGATGTAGCCGAGATACTGGCGCGGGCCGCTCTCGCTCGTGGGCAACATTTCCGCCGCTGCGCCAGGTTTGCGCGCGGCCAGTTTCGCTTTCTCGACTGAGTCCGGCACATCCAACGGCTGGTTCCCGATCGCGCCGCTCGTTTGGTCGCTGTGTTTCGGGCGAAAATAAGTGACGTCGAGCACCTCGGTGCCGGTCTCGGACCAATCGTGGCCCGGAGTGACCCATTCATAACTGACCTCCGCATCGGTCAGCACGACCTGGTCGTTGTTTACCATGTCGTAGAAGAAAACCTGGATCTTGACCTTGGTGTGCTCGATTGGCGTTTCCGGCCGCACTTTCACCCCCACGCGCAGGAGGAGCCGCGTCTCCGCCTCGGGATCGAGCTCATTTTTCGTCGTCACCTCCGAAATGCCAAAGGTCGACCCATCCGGGATGCCCGCGGCGTCGCCCGACTCGTTTGCGCCCGGCGCGGGCGAGCCATTGGCCGCGACCGCGGCCTGGGTCGGCACGCCGACTTGGAGCTTGAGATCGGCCAGGGCGTAGAGCGGGCCGGCGACCGGGCCTAACGACTGCAAACGACGCCAGACTTCATTCGAGCGGCCGAAGAGCTGCATCGATTCGTAGGTCAAGGCCAGCTCGGACAGAATCTCGGCGTTGCCCGGGTCGAGGGCGGTCGCCTGCTGCAACTTCGCGATCGCGTTGGTGGTGTCGCCGCGCTCGCGGAAACCTTTCGCGACCTGGAGGAGAGTTCCGGCCACGCCGGCGGGAGCGACTGGCGCGCGTTTTACCGTGGCCGAGGGAACGCCTGCCACTGCCGGAATCTTGACCGGGGCCGCGGAAGGCGTCGGTTTGACTGTAGGAAAAAGACGCGCATTGACGGCTGCCTTTTTCTCCGGCAGCAGCGTCTCGGCCGGGTGCCGGGTGTAAAGGTAGAGTCCCGTGAGGACCTGGGCGAGGGCGACCGCGCCGAGCACGGCGAGGGCGACGGCAAACGTCTTTTGCGCTCGGCTGACGTGAGAAAGGCTGAGCGCGCTCATCGAACGACCGTGTCTATCGGAGCGGTCGGAAGCTGTCAAATCCCGTCACCCCCGAGGAGAAGGCTCTCGCGTTTAACGAAAATTTTCCTTACCGGGAAATATCCGCTTGGCTCAGCATCTTGAACCCTTCTCCCTGGAGGACAGAGCAGGCGCATTCGGTGTCGTCGAGGTGCATGGCGAGCGCGGCGCGTCCGTGCGGCCGGGTCAGGAGCGGGTAGCTGAAATGCATGTTCACCTCCGCCATGAGGAGCGCGGCGAGTAGCTTCGCCAGTTCCGTCGCCACTTCTTGCAACTCCACCACCACCACTTCGCAGACCCCGAACGCCACATCGTGTTCGTGGAAAATGTTTTCCACCGTCTCAGGATCGCTCACCACGATGCGGGCGATGGCGGAATCGGTCTGCTCCGCGATGCTGAGCGCGACGACATGGGTGTTGCGGGTGCTGAGCAACTTCACGATGTCGAGCATGGCGCCCACTTTGTTGGGCATGAAAATCGAGAACTGCTTAACCAGCGGACCGCCGATCTTCGACGTTGTTTCAGGTAGATCAAGAGGCATAGAAAATCGGATGCAAGGGGGCTTCCAATATGCTGGTGCCCGGGAGAGCAACGCAACTGAATAGTGCAGACGGATCATGAACACCGGCTGCGGGTTCCTCGGATAAATGGATTTAGCCTCGCCTCTCAGTCCGCCAGGTAAGAAGGGTCCAAAGCCAGATGCCGAAATCCTCCAGGGCGAAAAGGAGGGCAAAGCTCCGGTCTCACCCGAAGGCGGCGGAACATTTCGGCAAATGAAGTCACGTCGACTGCATGGCAACGCAACCCATCTCCGCCGCCAAGCCTTTGCGTGGCTAGTCGCGCTTCGGCCGCAGGAGCGGGAAAAGGATGACGTCGCGGATCGATTCCGCGCCAGTCAGGAGCATCGTCAAGCGATCGACCCCAAGTCCAAATCCTCCCGCCGGCGGCATGCCGTGCTCGAGCGCGAGGAGGAAATCTTCGTCGAGCTTTTGCGTTTCCTCGCCCGCCTGCTCGAGCAGACGCTGGCGTTGCACCATCGGATCGTTCAGCTCGGAATAACCGGGCGCGATTTCCTGGCCGTTGATGATCAATTCGAAAACGTCGACCACGGAATCGTCTTCCGGATTTTGCTTGGCCAACGGGACGAGTTCTTTCGGACAATGGGTCACGAAAACCGGATCGAAAGTTTTTTCTTCGACCAGCTTTTCGAAAACGTGCTGCGTCACTTCGAAGTCGGCCATCTGCGGGTGGAGCTCGACTCCCAGCGCGCGCCCTTTCTCCCGCCGCTCCTCACTCGTTAGGCTAAACCAATCCGCCCCGGCGGCTTCGCAGACAAGATCGCGATAGCGCGCCCGTCGCCAAGGTCGTGAAAGATTGAGCGTGCGGGTGACGTTTCCCTCCGCGTCGCGGTGTTCCACCTGGAGGGACGGGCGCTGTCCCGTCCCCGTTTCGTCGCCGCCAATCGGACGGGACGGCGCCCGTCCCTCCAGCGTCGTCGCGAGATGACAAATCAGCTCCTCCACCAATTCCGCCATCTGCTCGAAATTGGCGTAGGCCCAGTAGCCCTCGAGCATGGTGAACTCCGGGTTGTGCCGCCGCGAAATTCCTTCGTTGCGAAAATTCCGGTTCACTTCGAAGACCTTATTGAACCCGCCAACGAGCAACCGTTTCAGGTAAAGCTCGGGCGCGATCCGCAGGAAGAGATCGATCCCGAGCGCCTTGTGATGGGTGCGAAACGGTTCCGCCGCCGCCCCACCCGCGACGGTTTGCAGCATCGGCGTTTCCACTTCAAGGAAACCGCGATCCTGCATGAAATTGCGGATCTCGCGCAGAATCGTGATCCGCTGGGAAAAAATTTCGCGCGAACGTTCGTTCGTCACCAGGTCGAGATAACGCTGCCGGTAACGCGCCTCGACATCGGTCAGGCCATGCCATTTTTCCGGGAGGGGACGGAGCGTTTTCGCGAGCACTTCGAACTGCGTCACCTTCAGCGTCGGCTCGCCCGTCTTGGTCACGAAACAAGTTCCCTCGACCCCAATGAAATCGCCCAAGTCGAGCAATCCAAAGGTTTCCATCGCTTCCGGCCCGAGCTCTTTCGCCTGCACGTAAATTTGAATCCGCCCGGTCGCGTCGCGCAGATCGAGGAAATGACTTTTTCCCATGTCGCGATGCGCCGTGATCCGGCCCGCGACCCGAAAGGCCGTACCTTCGGCAAACTTTTCTCGCACTTCGCCGATCTCTCCGCTCGTGCCAAAGCTGCGGCCAAATGGAGCCACGCCCCGGGCGCGCAACGCCTCGATTTTCTGGCGCCGGAGCGCGATCAATTCATTTTCTTCGTCCATGGTGTAGGGGCGGCCTGCCGGCCGCAATCCGCCTCAAAAAGAGAACCGAATCTAGCCAGTTTCCAGCGACTGCCCAGATTTTCCGCCGTTCCGAGCGTCCGTCGAGAAACTCTCCCTCGTCTTTGAGTTCAGGCGCAGAGCATTTATCGTCGCGGACATTCCGTCATGCCGCCGCTCGCCATTCGAAAACTCATTTCCACACTCGGCCTCGTCTGCGCCTTCGTTCTGCTCGCGCCCAGCGCCCGCGCGGACGACACGAAATCGATCAAGGGTTTCCGCGAAGCCATCATCGCCCTTTCGCCCACGGTCGACCCGAAAGAAGCCGCGCTCGTCTCCGAAATTTCGCACGTCACGGCGCGGCGACTGCAAAAGGAATGGCGGGTCGTACCGCCGGCTAATTTCCAGAATTTCCTCATCCACATCGGGGCGCGGGAGCGCGGCTTTTGTTTTCACTGGGCGCACGACATCGGCGCGCAATTAAAGAAGCTGCCACTCAAGACGCTCGAGCTGCATTGGGCCGAGGCCTATCCCAACACCCGCCTCGAGCACAACGTCGTCGTCGTGACCGCGCGCGGCCAGCCGTTAGGCGGCGGTTATATCATCGATGGCTGGCGCGCCGCCGGGCGGCTCCTTTGGTGGCCGGTGCGGAAAGACGATTATCCGTGGAAAAACAACGAGGCCGAAACCGCCTGGCTGCAAAATCGCGGGACCGACCCGCTCAAAGCGCTCGATGAACCGCTGCAACAGGCGGATTCCAGAAACAAGACAACGCGGAAATCCGCCGAGCGCTCGCTTTAGTGGAGCGGTCCGCTCACGACCTGCCTGCGCGTGCGGCGTCTTCCGTCTCGCTGGAAAAGCTCTCGGGATTTTGTTGGAAGTAACTCTGAAACTGCGCGAACAGCCGCGGATGCTGTTGCCGCAAAGCCCGCGGCCGTTCGAAGAACGCTTCTGTCGCCACCGCGAAAAATTCCGCCGGATTCGTCGCGCCGTAGGTGTCGAGCAGGGTGGAAATTCCGGTTTCATCCGCCGCGCGCAAGGCAGCGAATTCCATCTTCATCACTTCCGCCCAGGAAAGGACTTCGCCGCGCGAACCAAGCACCGGCGTGCCGTCGGCCACGTGGTCTTCGAAATCGAGCTGGTGCGCGAACTCGTGCAAAACCAGATTTTGCCCGTCTGAAGGATCGCGCGCGCCGGACTTGATCGCGTCCCAGGCCAGGACCATCGATCCCATCTCGCCCCCGGTTTCGCCTAGCCGGCCTTCTTCGCCCTGCTGCCAAATATGCTCCGCGACCGGGCGATCTTCGTTCACCAAAAAACCCGACGGATAAATCAAGATCGTCAGGAGCCGCGGGAAATAATCAGTCTTGCGATGGAGGAGAAGGAGACAGGCCTGGGTCGCGACCGTGACCTGCATTTCCTGCGTCACCTCTAGCCCAGCGCAGCCCTCGAAACGTTTCGCGGCCAGGAAAACCTGGACATGACCGAGAAGCTCCGCCTGATCGTCCGGCGAGAGACGATCAAAAAAAGGGAGCTGGCGCGAAATGATCGCGCGCCACTCCGCTGGCACCGCCTGCGCGCGCAGGCGCTTCCGCTGCCGCTCTTTGAAAAAACCGAACATCGCCCTCACCTTAATGAGGGAGTCGATCCGACCTCCAGTTTTTTATCCCCGCGCCCGGAGCGGATCAGCGCTCGTCCGAAACGTAAATTGCAATCCCAGCGGCGGCATTGCTCACGATCGGCGCCGCGCCGCTGACCGATCCGCCGCCCGCGACCACGCTGCGCCGCCCGGCCGAAATTCCACCGCCGCCGACACCGACCCCGAGCGCGCCCTGGGAGCGATCGCCTAACGAGGTAATGAGGACGCCGTTTGCGCCCAACCTGGCTGCTTCCACTCGGAGGCGGGCAATGGCTTCCGCCTCGCCCTCCGGGCTGCCGTGGAAAAAGCGCCCTCCGCTGTTCGCATCGAGCAAAGCGATTTCCTGGTAATGAAGCGGCGGCGTTCGGTAGATGCGCACCTCGGCCGGGTTCAGCGCCGGCCGAGCCGGGCCGAGCAGGCGGGAGGAGCTGCTCGCGCACCCGGTCAGTGAAATAACTGCAAGCAGCGCGAGAAGAGAAAAGTGTTTCATCATTCTTTTCTACGCGCGCGGATCGGCCCCCGGTTGCCGCGAACGAACCGCCGTGCGCCTTCCCGGTAGGGCGAGACTCCGTCGAGCCTTGGGGCGAGATCCGGATTCGCGAACGGATTCAGCCCAGCTCGACAGAGTCTCGCCCTACCGGGAACATACGACCACCCCAAGGCTCGACGGAGTCTCGCCCTACCGGAGAAAGCGCATTCCGTTCGCCGGCTCCGGGGCTTGCTGCTATGAGGAGCGATGGCGGAAAAAGTGGCGGTGATCGGCGCGGGCGTTTCCGGCCTGACCTGTGCCATCCTGTTCGCGGAAGCCGGCTATCGGACGACGATTTTTGCCGCGGAGACCGGCGACCAAACCACTTCCTCCGTCGCGGGCGCGATCTGGTTCCCCTACGACGCTGCTCCGCTCGAGGCCGTCATCGCCTGGGCGCTGGAAACTTTCGCCGTCCTGCGCCCGCTCTGCGTCAACCCGGAGAGCGGCGTCTCCCTAGTCGAGCAACGGGCCTTCGCACGCAATGGCGAGCTGCCGATCCCGGAATGGGCCTTCTCGTTAGGCGCACGGCGCCTGCCGCCAGCGGACGTTCCGCGCATTTTTTCGAGCGGCTATGCGCTTGAAGTCCCACTGACCGACACCACGCGTTATCTGCCTTACCTGAGAAAGCGTTTTCACAGCGCAGGCGGCGGGGTCGAGGGCAGAGTTCATTTCGAAAATCTCGAGGAGGTGCAATCCGATCACGCGCTGGTGGTGAATTGCAGCGGCGTCGGCGCCCGCACCCTCCTTCCCGATCCGGAAGTCGAACCGCATCGCGGCCAGGTCGTGCTGGTCGCGGGAATTCCGCAGACGCACGCCGTCGTCTGCGACGATCCTCCGCTCATGTACGCGATCCCGCGCGCACACGATTGCGTCTTCGGCGGAAGCAACGACCTGAGCGACGATCGCAACCCGGACTCCGAGACAAGCACGCGCATCCTCGCCGAATGCAGCCGCGCCTTGGAAATCACGCCGCCGTCGATTCTGCGCGAGCGAGTCGGGCTGCGCCCTTTTCGCCGCAGCGGCGTCTGTTTGCGGGCCGATCGATTGCGCGACGGCCGTCGGGTGATCCACAACTACGGCCATGGCGGTTCCGGCTTCACCCTCTCTTGGGGCTGCGCCCGCGCCGTCCTCGCCATGTCGTCCACCTAACGACTCAGTTTTTCTTTTTAGATCCGTTGGTCGCGACCTTCAACCCGGCCGCCCGGGCCGCAGCGTTTTGGGCGTCAACCGGCCGCCCGACGAGCCGGTATTCCGTCGCCAGACGCTGCCAGGCCTGTTTGTAGTTCGGCATGATCTTAACCGCGCGCTCGAAGGAATTAACCGCCTCGCGGTGCTGCCCCTTCATCGTGTAGGCGATGCCGAGATGTTCCCAGACTGGGGCATAGTTAGGCGCGAGTTTGGCGCCTTTGCGCAGGTGATCGAGCGCGGCGTCGACCTGGCCGGTGGCTTCGAGACAAAAGCCGAGCTGGGCCTGAACGAGGAAGTCGTTAGGCGCGAAACGCGCCGCCCGTTGCAGCGGCGGGATGGCGGCCGGGATCTGGTTCAGGTTGATGTAGCCGTAACCGACCGTCGCCATCATGTAGGCGCTGTCGGGCAGCAGATCGGCCGCACGCAAAATTGCGCGCAGGGTCTCGCTGGTGTGGCCAAGGTTTTTTTCCGTTCGCGCCAGTTGCACCCAGGCGCCCGCGCTGGCCGGGGAAACAACCGTGGCGCGCTTCGCTTCCTCGACGGCCTTTTGTTTCTGACCAAGGCGCTCGTGGCAGGCGCTCAGGAGCAACCATGGCCCCGGTTTCTTCGGTTCCAGCTCGGCAAACTTTTGAAAATGCGGGAGGGCGGCGGCAGGCCGGTTCTGCGCCCATTCGATGAAGCCGAGACCGACGTGCGGATCGGCGTAATTTGGCCGGAGCGCGATCGCCCGCCGGCAGGCCTCCGATGCTTCCGCGTACTGGCGCAGCCCGTAGGCGATCGCGCCGTGCGCAGAATGCGCGACGGGATTTTGCGGGTAACGCTGCGCGAGGCTGCGGGCGAGATCGATCGCGCGCCCGTAATCGCGGTAGCGCAGCGCGACCACGAGCTTCTTCACGATCGGATCGTTATCGAGGGTGCGGGCGTCGAGCACGATCCGATCGGTCGGGCTTTGCACGAACTTCTCCGGAGGCGGCAGCTTTTTCAGGAGCTGATCGACAGTCGCGTCCTCGGCCGAAACCGTGCTGCGGGTGAGGAAAGAAAGCAGGATGAAGAGACTAACGAGAACGGCAGGAACCGGAAATTTCATCGTCCGGTTGTATCGCAAACGGGCGAAATAATCCAACAGAACTCGCGACTCTTGCCGACCTCGCGCGCAACTGCTAAACGGGGCGCGTGTTTTCTCGTTTTCTTGTTCTCCGCCTTGGGCTCGCGCTCCTTGCACTCGCATCCGTCGCTTCCACCCCCGCCGCCTCCGTTTGGAAAGTGACCGGGCCAAACGGCGGCACGATTTACCTCGGTGGCTCGGTTCACGGCCTGGACAGCACCGATTACCCGCTGCCATCGGCCTACAACCGGGCTTTCGATGCCACTTCGGCGCTCGTGATCGAAGACGACCCGAATGTTTCGCGTCGCGAAACCGACAAATTTTTTAAATCTGGTTTTTACTCCCGCGGCGACAGCCTGAAAAACCACGTCGATCCGCGGACATACGATTATGTGCGGCGCGTTTTTCGCACCGTGCCGGAGGCGGAGTTGGCCAAATGTAAACCGTGGATGTTGATCACCATGCTCTGGTCGGGCGGGACGAATGAATTGGGCGTCGAAGCCTTCATCATGAACCGGGCGCGCATCAACAAAAAGCCGATCCTTGGCCTGGAGTCATTTCGCGAACATGCCAACGTCCTGGCCGGGATGCCGGATAAACAGGCCGAGCTCGTTCTCCTGCAAACCTTTATCCCGCAGGCGCCCGGGACGAATATGCATGACAAGCTGCTCTCCGCCTGGCGGCGCGGCGACGCCGACACCATCGCCCGCCTGACCCATGAGATGGAGCGCGACCTGCCCACGTTCGCCCGGCGCCTGATCGTCGAGCGAAATCAGAACTGGATTCCGAAAATCGAACGTTACCTGCGCGAAAAGCGCACTTACTTCGTGGTCGCGGGGGCGGCCCACATGGGCGGACCGAATGGTGTGCTGGCCCTGCTCAAAGCGCGCGGCTGCCGGATCGAACAGTTGTAGCGAAGACCGCAAAATCGGTGGCCGAAGTCGCGGCCGGTGTTAGCTTGGGCAAATGGAAAAGCCACAAATCACAGCCTATCTCAAAACGCATTGCGGCTGGAGCGGCGGCGTCCGCGCCGTCCTCGCCAAATACGATCTCGCCTTCACCGAAAAGGATATTATCCAGAATCCCGCCTATCGCTGGGAGATGGAAAGCAAGAGCGGTCAACCCCTCTCGCCCTGTATCGAGATCAACGGCGAAATGGTGGCCGACGTCAGCGGCGAAGAAGTTGAGCGCTACCTGATCGAACACAAACTGGTCCAGCCTAACGAAAAGGAGGCCGGCGTGCCGATCAACGCACCTTGCGCCAACGAGCAGCATGGCGAGCCGGTGAAGATGAAGTTCTAGACACTTCCGCGCTTTTGAAAGAGGCCTTCCCTCTCCCGGGGAAGGCCTTTTTTTCTTCCCCGCGGCTCGTGCTTTCCTCCGCCGGCACTTGTGATCTAGTTCTTCTCGCGATGCGCTCGGAGCCTGGCCCTCAGATTTGTTCATGAAAATATTCGCGCGCACCGGCAGCGGCCGCTCGAAAAGTTCCAATGCCCGGAAGAAGCGCTGGCGCGGTTGGCGCTGGCTCTTTGCTTTCATCCTTCTCGCCATCCCGGCGGCGATCGTCGTCGCGGTCCTTTCTTTCTACGCCGTCTGGGCCCAGACCTTTGACCTGAAACGCATCGGGACGATGCCGGAGCGCAACACCGTCTTCGACGTCGACGGCAAAATCTACAGTCGCCTCGCCGGCGCCAATCGCCTGAAGGTTCCGCTCAAGCAGGTCTCGCCCTATTTCATCAAAGCCCTTCTCGCCCGCGAGGACACCCGCTTCTACGAACACGGCGGGATCGACTGGCGCGGCGTGGTGCGCGCGCTCTATCGCGACATCACCAGCGGCTCGGCCAAGGAAGGCGCAAGCAGCATCACCCAGCAACTGGCGCGCAACAGTCTTCCGTTAGGCGGGCGCACCCTCAGCCGAAAAATGCTGGAGGCAATGGTGGCCCTGCGAATCGAGCGCGAGCTGAGCAAGGACCAGATCCTCGAGCTCTATGTGAACCGGATTTATTTCGGCTCCGGCTGTTACGGGGTCGAGACGGCCTCGCAGACTTACTTCGGGAAAAATGCCTCCAGAATTGATCTTTCCGAGTCCGCTTTGCTCGCCGGGTTGATCCGCAGCCCAAACCGATTTTCGCCTCTGAAGAACCCGGACGGCGCGCGAGTCCAGCGCGACACCGTGCTCAACCGTCTGCAGGAGTTGAAACAAATCACCGCCAGCGAAACGCTCCAGGCGAAGCGGGAGAAAATAAACTCGCACCGGCGCCGCCTGACCCTGATCCAGGAAAACTACGCCATGGATGCGGTGCAGCGGGATCTCAACGTCCTTCTTAACGCCGACCAGATCGACAATGGCGGCCTCTTTATTTACACCACGCTCGATCCGGGGGTGCAAAAAGCCGCGACCGACGCGATCGAAAAACAGCTGACCAAGATCGAGCGTCAATCCGGCTTCAAGCACCCACTCAAGTCGCAATACCGGACTCCGGCCGACGGCGAAGACAACTCCATGCCTTACCTGCAAGGCGCGCTCGTCGCGATCGACAATGCCAGCGGCGGGATCCGTGCCCTGGTCGGGGGGCGCGATTACGGGCAGAGCAAATTCAACCGCGCCCTCGCGCCGGCCAATCGCCAGATCGGTTCTTCTTTTAAGCCTTTCGTTTACACTCTCGCCTTCACGCACGGCTTGCTGCCGGGCGCGGCCGTGAGCGATGGGCCGATCCAGCCGGGCGAGATCCAGGGCGCGGGCGATTGGTCACCGGGAAATTCCGATGGCCGTTACGTCGGGATCAAGCCCGTCTCCTACGGCCTCATCCAATCGCGCAACACCATGAGCGTGCGGGTGGGTGAATTCGCCGGGCTCGACGATACCCAAAAAACCGCGATGACGTTAGGCTTGGGGAACGAAATCCCGCACGGCGCGGCGATCTACATCGGCTCCTTTGAGACCGACCTGAAAGATCTGACCTCGGCCTACACCGTTTTCCCCAACGCCGGGGTGCGCAAACAATCCTATATCATCGAGCGCATCGACGACCCCGAGCACCACCCGATTTATCGCGCGGCCCACGTCACTCTGCCGGTGCTCGATCCAGGCGCGACCTGGATGACAACGCAACTAATGGAAGACGTCATGACCAAAGGCACGGCGGCGAGCGCACGGTCGTTAGGCTTCAAGCTCCCGGCCGCGGGCAAAACCGGGACGACGAACGATTTCAAGGACGCCTGGTTCGTCGGCTTCACCACTTCGCTGACCTGCGGGGTTTGGGTCGGGTTCGATCAACCGTCCACCATCAGTTCGCAGGGTTACGGCTCGGCCCTCGCGCTCCCGGTTTGGACCCAGGTGATGAACGCCGCTTCCGAGCGCTACCCGGCGCAACAGTTCAAGGCGCCGGTTGCCACCCAGCAGGCAACCGTCTGCTCCATCTCGAACGCGATCGCCACCAGCGGCTGCGTCGCCGCCGGGACTGCCTATGAAATCGATCTCCCGGTCGATAAAATCCCGAAGGGATTCTGCAAAGTGCACGGCGGCGACCCGACTCTGCTCGGGCGCCGGGTGGAACAAATCCAAGAGCAGGTAAAGGAAGTGCCGCGCAGCATTCTCCGATCCTTCAAACGCTTCTTCGGCGGCGGAAAATAATTTTGGAATGCGCCCCACGAGTCGGCCCGCGTAACGAAACGGTTACGTTTCGCTGGGGCCACTTGTCTTGCCTTACCACCGCAAGACTGGATTAATTGCAGTAGCCATGAGAATCCGGCCGACCAATCCAAAAGGAAAAGGCGACTCGTCCTTCCGCGGTCTGGCAAGACTGCTTGCGATCGGCCTGCTCCTCGCTCTATACCCTGGTCCGGCGAACGCGACGACTTTCAACGTCAGCGTGGCCGACGGTGGCCTTATTTTCACGCCGTCCTCCCTCACGATCCAGATCGGTGACACGGTGACATGGACTTGGGCGGTGACCGGCCATAGCAGCACTTCCGGGACGCCGGGCACGCCTAACGGAATTTGGGACTCCGGCATTCTTGGCCGGGACGCAACCTTTTCGCACACCTTCGGCGCCGCGGGGTCGTTCCCTTATTACTGCATGCCGCACGGCGCGTGTTGCGGCATGACGGGAGTCGTGACGGTAGAAAGTCCCACCCCAACCCCTGCTCCGAGCGCGACTCCCGCGAGCGGCGCTCTGGCCAATATCTCCACTCGTCTTCAAATCCAGACGGGCGATAACGTCTTGATCGGCGGCTTTATTATCACCGGCTCGCAGCCCATCAAGATCGTGGTCCGCGCCATCGGACCGTCCTTGTCTCTGACTGGCTCGTTGGCCGATCCGACACTTGAGTTGCACGACGGAACGGGATCCGTCATCGCCAGCAACGATAACTGGAGCGACGCTCCGAATTTTCAGGAGATTATCGACAGCACCCTCGCTCCGACGAGCGAAATGGAGTCCGCCCTCCTGATGGATCTCGATCCTGGTGCCTACACTGCGATTGTACGCGGGGTCAACGACACCACCGGAATTGGACTCGTGGAAGCGTACGATCTCACCCTGACCAGCGATTCCAGGCTGGCCAACATTTCCACTCGCGGGCTGGTGGAGACAGACAACAACATCCTGATCGGCGGTTTCATCGTCGTCGGAGGCACTGCCCAGGAAGTGCTGGTGCGCGCCGTCGGCCCCTCACTGTCGGTGCCTGGTCCGTTGGCCGATCCCACGCTTGAGTTGCACGATGGGAACGGCCTTCTCCTGAGTTCGAATGACAACTGGCGCGAGACGCAGGAGGCCGAGATTGTGGCCACGGGTATCCCCCCGACCGAGGACGCAGAATCGGCCATCCTGCAAACGCTGGGAGCAGGTGCCTACACTGCGATCGTGCGGGGAATGAACAACACCACGGGCGTCGCCCTGGTCGAGGTTTACGCGCTCACGCCGCCCGCGGCGGCCCGATAACGCGACTCGCATCTGTAGACGTTGCCCTCTGGGCAACGCGGGCCTGCGCGCGCAACGCGGGAACCCCTGTCCCCGGAGCGACACTTGCGCCCGCGCTTCGCAGAGCGAAGCGTCTACAAGAGCGGCCAGGCCGCCCGTTAGGCCCTAACGATTAACTGCCCGACCCGACGTACTCGGCCGAGTAGGTGTCGAATTTTGCGGTCGAGCCGACCGGGGGCGGGCTCTTCACGTCGTAAACGTTGTTCCCGACCACTTCCTGCGATTGCGTGTCCCAGATCATGACGCTCTTCTTCGCGCCGGCCGAAGTCTTTTCATTCTTCTCCGTGTCGACTGCGATGTAGCGCGTTTTTCTCGCTTTCATGGAGGCTTTGCGCTTGGCCGACATCTCCGCGTAGGCGCGCTGCGCGCGCTCTTCCGCGATCCGGTGCTGGCGTTCCGTCGCCTGGTGTTTGGCAATAACGTAGGTGACCGCGGCCACGACCGCCCCGGTGGCGGCGCCGATCGCGACCGACTCGCCAACACTCGCGCCCGAGGCTCGGGCGATTCCGCCAGCGGTGGCGCCGCCCGCGGCCCCAAAAACACCGGCGTTTTGCAAAGGAGTCAGGTCCGCACAGCCGGTCCCGAGAATCGAGACAGCCGCCAACAGTGAAGAGGTTCTCAGCATCGGAATTTTCATTTGGCAACGAGTCTTAGGTTTCGCTCGGAGGCTGACAAGCCTTTAATTCAACCCTCGCCTGGTCGTTAGGGGCCGGTCTCCGGCTCGAAGCTGACTTCATGCTGCCGGCACCAATCCTGGGCCGGACGATTCCCCGCTTCCGCCGCCCGTCGATACCATTGGATCGCTTCGCTCGGATTGGCGTCGACCCCGGTCCCGCCCTCGAAACAGCGGGCATAGAGAAACATGCAGAAGGCGTTGTTCTGCTTCGCTCCTTCACGGAAAAGGTTGACCGCCTTTTCCGTCCGGGCAGCCTGGTTTTTCCCGAGATCGGTTTCTTCACTCGTTAGGTAAAGAACGCCAAGGTTCCCGGCCGAATCGAGGTAGTTCAATTTCGCCGCCGCGCTGTAGAAGCGAAAAGCCTCGCGATCGTCGCGCGTGACCCCGATCGCCTTGTGATAACAGGTGCCGAGTTGATCCATCGCCCGCGGATCGCCCGCCGCGGCCGCGTCCTGCAGGAGCCCGAGCGCTTTCGACTCGTTCTTCGTTACCCCTTTGCCGAAGAGATAACACTCCGCGAGCAAGGTGCGGGCGCTGATGTCGCCGGCGGCGCGCGCTTTCTCAAACCATTGCGCCGCCTTGACGAAGTCCCGCTCCACTCCGGCGCCGTTGGAGTAACGCAGACCCACCTCCGTCATGGCGTGAGCCCGTCCGTGCGCCGCGGCCTTGCTCATCCACTCGAAGGAAGCTTTCGGGTCGCGTTTGCGCAGCAATTCGCCCAGGATTTCCATTGCGCTCACCACTTCGACTTTGGCCGCCGCGGTCAACGGTTCGCGCAAGGCGTCGAAATTTTCGTCCGGCAACGCGCCTTTTTCCGAATGCAACTTGCTCAGGAGCAATTCGAGCCGGACCCGGCCGACTTCGTTCTCCGGAAATTTCTTTTGCAGCTGCACGTAGGCCATGATCGCGCGCGGCCAGTCTCGCGCCGTCTCAAACTTCTCCGCCTCCGCGATTGCCTCTCTCGTTAGGCCGGGCGCGGCGCTGGCGGATGGCGACGGGGAGACCGGCGCGACGCTCGCCTCTGCGACCACGGGTCGGGCGCTCGCGGCAACGGAAGGTGCGGGCGATGCACTTGCCGTCGTCGGCTTCACCGTCGGTTGGCGCATCTTCAGGAAAAATAGCAGCCCGGCGCCGAGGAGGAAGACGAGCAGCACGCCCCAGATCCATCCATGCGACGATTTTTGTGGTTGCGGCAGCGGAGGCGGATGAAGCTCGCGGACCGGGGGTGTTGCCGCCTCGACCATGGTCGGAAAATCCTGCTCGTTTGCCGGCGGAGCGGACGCCAGGAGCGCGAGACAATTTTCCAATTCGCCACGCAAGGTAGCCGGCGTCTGCGGCCGACGCGCCGGATCTTTCTCGATCATCTGCCCGACGGTGGCGCGCACGCATTTGGGAAGATTTTGCAGCTTCTCTAGCGGCGGCGGTTTGTGCAGATGCTGGCTCATGACCTGGGCGAGCGAGCCGCCAAAGGGCGCCTGCCCGGCGAGCATGTACCAAAGCGTCACGCCTAACGAATAGATATCCGACCGGATGTCGATTTCCTTTTCCTCGAGCTGCTCCGGACTGGCGAAGTGCGCCGTCCCGACAAATCCGCCCATCGAGAGCGTGGCCAGGTCGTCCTCCCCTTCGTGCTTGATCGATTTGGCCAGGCCGAAATCGATCACCTTGACCAGGAAATCATCATCCTCCCTAACGAGCATCAGATTGGCCGGCTTGATGTCGCGATGGACAAGATGCACCTTTTCCGCCGCCGCCAGCGCCCGCGCCACCTGCAGGGTGATGCGCAACGCCACCACCGGATCGATCGGCCCCTGGCGTTTGATGAAGGACTCGACCGTTTCGCCGTCGACAAACTCCATCGCGTAAAAAAACGCGTCCGCACTCGTCCCGAGATGAAAAACCGACGCGACGTTCGGATGGCGCAATTGCGCCGCGGCTCGCGCCTCGCGCAGGAAACGTTGCTGCGCGATCTCGCTCTCGAGAAAGCGGGCGTTGATCACCTTGAGCGCAACGTGGACTCGCAGGTTGGTATCGAAGGCCTTGTAGGTGATCCCCATCGCCCCGCGGCCGAGTTCAAACGGAGAACCGTCTTCGCGGGTCAGCACCTCGTAGTGATCGAACGTGAGTTTATCGGCCATCGGGAAAGCGCGAATTATATCGCCCGATTTCCGGCGCGCGCCATTGCTTTAAGACGATCTTGTCGCACGCGACCTGCTGCCAGATACTCCCAGCCGTGCCAGCCAAACTCCGAATCACACCTCTCGCGGGCGAATCTTTCGAACTCACCATCGGCAACACCGCCACCATCGGGCGCACCGCCGACAACATCGTTTGCCTCAGCGGCAGCCCGCTCGTTTCGCGCCAGCACGCGCTCATTCGTTGTCACGATGGCTACCAATATCAAATCATCGACCTCGGCAGCCGCAACGGCACTTTGGTCAACGGCCAACGCGTCGTCATGCCCATGACTCTCGCCCCCGGAGCGCGGATTGAAGTGGCGAAGAACGAGATCGTTTTCGATCTCATCGAGGACGACATCTCGAGCGCGCACCTCGAAGTTACCCTCGCCGGCTCGATGGCCGGCGTTGCCTCCGTCATCCGGCCGGTCGCGCTGCTCGTTTGCGACATTCGCGGCTTTAGCACGATGGCGGAAAAAATCTCCAGCTCTCACCTCGCGCAACAGCTCGGCGTCTGGTTTCGCGAAGCCGGCAACCTCGTCACCCGGAGCGGCGGGACGGTCGACAAATTCATCGGCGACGCGGTCCTTGCCTATTGGAGCGAATGCAACGGCCAGAACGTCGATTGCGCCGCCACCCTCCAGATTGCTCGCGACCTGCTCGCCCTCGCCGCCAAGACGACCTGGGCCAATGGGGACCCTTTCCAGGTCGGCATCGCGCTCCACTACGGCAGCGTCACCTGCGGCAACGTCGGCATCGACGCCCA
>JBKJNW010000085.1:0-7967 GCA_046593335.1 Chthoniobacterales bacterium
GATCTAAGTCTCGTTCCGGTAGAGTGACAAACCCTTAACCCCGCGGAGGAGAGCGATCTTCTCCGCGGTTTTCTTTTTGGGAAGTGATGAGAGGGAAAAGGAATCGCGCCTTGCGAGAGACGCTCCCGACCAAAGCAGAAGCCCGCAGAGTCGTCGAGTTGCTCTTGGCATGGCTTGCAGGGATCGACCCCGGAGCCACACTGAAGATGTGAACCCGCACGCTCCGACCCCCTATTTTCCCTACCCTCGGCAGGCAGGGGGATGATTCCTACACGTCTCCGATCGGATAGGCATCGGCCATGCCACTCTTGAGGTCAGCGTTGGTGTCATTTCGGGAGCGAGCCGAGTGACTCCCCCGATTGACAGCGATCCTGCCAGGAGATCGGATTGGACGACCTCCTGGCGAAGATGGCCTACATTGGCCGCTCTAGGGGACTTGAACCGTCACTTCGTTCGAGCAGGTGCCCGTGTCTGGCTCGCAGACTTGATACGTGTGCGACACCCTGCTGACAGCCCCGAGGCGGTCCTGAGCTCGGCCATCGTCAGCCGACGTGTGGATCACGATACCGTCGCGCAGGATGTTGATGGTGCCGCTATCATCCGTCCCGGTCCAATCAAGGGCCACAAGGATATTGCCTGACTGCCGGCGAAGCTTCGCGGTGAGCGTAATGCCGCCGCCGCCGCCGTCGCACTGGAAGATTTCCATCGAGCTTACCGGGGTGATGTTAATATCATAGCCACCCGCCAGCCAAATGGTCGTGCTGCCATCGGTGGCGGTCGGGAAGTTGCGCCGCGCAGTGGTAAATGACAGATCGGTTGACCAGAGGCCGCTGACTGGGTCGTAAACGTTCACCTCGTTGGAGGGGTTCGGTGTGTCTCTTCCTCCACCCATGACCCTCATCTGGTCGTTGAAATTAAGCGCCCTCGTCTCCGCGGTTGCCCTCGGTATGCTTGCAATCGCGGAAATGCTATCAGCCACAGGGTTATACACAAAAGAACTGGTGTCATCATGGATCGTAGTGCCATCCCACGTACTCCCGCCGGCCGTGTAGATGAGGCTCCCAATCGTGCAAGTGGGCACATAGCCGAGCGCGACCGGCAGAAGGGCCGTCTTGTGTGTCCAGGCAGGCCCGGTGGGATTGAACTGCCAAATATCGCTCACCATACCCACGCTGATGCTGAACCCTCCCAGGATATAGAGGTTGTTATTGAAGACCGAGAACCCGCCAGGCAAGACGATTCCGCCAGTGTCACCGGGCCAGGGTGAAGCAACGGTGCTGATAGTGTCGGTGACAGGATTGTAACGAAAAACGCGATCCGTAGCCGTGGTCGCACCGGCTGCCGATCCCCCCACGCAGTAGATGTAGTCTGTTCCGCTGTCGTTGAGCACGCCGCAAGCCATGTTGTTTACCTGGTTGTCGGGGTAGGTAGCGCCTTTGGTAGTCCACGTGTTCGTACCCGGATCAAATTCAAATGGGTGCGTGAAGTCGTCGCCCGCCGTGTCGGAGCTGCGCCCCCCCATGGCGTAGAAGCGCCCATTGGCCGAATAGTAAACGCCAACCGAGCGGACCGCGACGGTCGGGAGATCAGGTCCCGCCGACCAGGCGCAAGCCAACGGCTGTTGCTGCTGGGTTAACTCGAGATTGGACGAGCTCTTGCCGACATCTCCCTGCCCCAGCGCACGGGGTATCCCGATCACAGAAAACAGACAGAGCAAAAACGCACCAGAGAACAGATACGTTTTCATGAGGGTAGGTTGTGTAGTCATATTGGTTTTTCTATTATTTTTTCATCGCTTTCTTCGCCGACGTTGTCTCGCAGTATTGAAATTTTTGGCCGTGGCTTTTCTCTCGTTATCTCGCTGGGCTGAACACACTTCGTAGTTAGAAGCGCAGACGGGTGTCAAGCATTTTCTTTGTTCTGAATGGGAATTGGGGGCGTCGCATCGGGGTTGCCCTGATTGGACGGACAGTGGGCTCAGGGTCAAAGCCCGAGGAGCCCACATGAAAACACAGATCAGCAGACCGGCTCGGAGCAGTTACAGCAGTTTTAGGGGGTCAGGAGAATATTCAATACAGACAAGGAATGCCGCGTCTCTTCTTTTCCATCACATCGAATATTCTCCTGACCTCGACTCTTCCTCGCGCCGGATCGTGATCTAAGTCTCGCCACGGTAGAGTTACAAACACTTAACCCCGCGGAGGAGAGGGATCTTCTCCGCGGTTTTCTTTTTTGGGAAGTGGCCAGTGATCAGTGACGAGTGACAAGTGACCAGTTGGGGAAAGCTGACAGCGGAAGGCAGGGTCAGTCTCATTGATCGCCTTGCGCACGGCGCTGAGCGCGGCGCGGCGATCCGCGAGGAGTGCGGCAAGGTATTGGGCGACGGTGGAAGCTGGCCGAGCTCGGGTTGGGCGAAACTGGACGCCCCACGTGCGTTCCCGCCGAGGAAAGCGTTGAGGCGATGTTCCCAAGCCAATAGTTACAGCGGGCGATTTTTCTTGATTTCGAGCGGCGACCTCGGAGACGATGGCATTCCATGGAAACACGCAATCACTCCAAGACCGGGCCGTTACGGCGTATCGTTGGTGTTCTTTTTCTCGCCGCCGCGGTGGCAGCCGCGCTCGGGGCGGTCGCTTCGTCGCGTGCCGTGAACCAGTCGAGCGGGTCTGGGCAGGCCGCCGCGCTGCGCAAGATCGCTCCTTGGGTGACTGAACACACGGCGGGTGGCAAGCAGGCCGAGTTCATGGTGGTGCTGGCCGACCAAGCCGATCTGAGCGGCGCCGCGGCGCTGAGCAGGAAAAGCGAAAAGGGCCGCTTCGTGCGGGATGCCCTGTTGAATAAAAGCGAGGCGACGCAGGGCCCCATCCTGCAATGGCTGCGGGAACGCGGCCTCGAGTATCGGCCTTTCTATATCGTGAATGCTATTTTGGTGAAGGGCAGCCGGGAGATGGCGGAGACGCTGGCTGCTCGCCCGGACGTGGCGCGCGTCGAGGGCAACCCGCAAATCAAGAATTCGTTTCCTCAACCGGAGGCGGCGCTGGAAGGGCCATGGCGGCCGAGTGCGCCGGCGACGGTCGAGCCGGGAATCGTTTACACGAACGCGCCATCCGTTTGGGCGGAAGGTTTCACTGGACAGAATATCGTCATTGCCAGCGCCGATACCGGTGTTCGCTGGACGCATAACGCACTCAAGCCTCATTACCGCGGCTGGAACGGCGTCACGGCCGACCATAATTTCAACTGGCACGACAGCATCCACACTGGAGGCGGCAGTTGCGGGCCAAACTCCCCCGTGCCTTGCGATGATTTCTTCCACGGCAGCCACACCACAGGCACGGCGATCGGCGACGACGGCGCTGGCAACCAGATCGGGATGGCGCCTGGCGCAAAGTGGATTGCCTGCCGGAACATGAATGTCGGCGTCGGCACGCCCGCGACTTATATCGAGTGCATGGAATTTTTCCTGGCGCCTACCCCGGTGGGCGGTGGAACGGGCGATCCGACCAAGGCTCCGGACGTGACAATCAACTCCTGGGGCTGCCCGACTTCGGAAGGTTGTTCGGTGACGACTCTGCAAGCCGCCGTCGAAGCGCAAGCGGCTGCTGGCATCATGATGGTGGTCGCGGCAGGTAATGCGGGGCCGAGCTGTTCCACCACGATCGATCCTCCGTCGTTTTATGCGGCGTCTTACACGGTCGGGGCCCTGAACACGAGCACCGACACCATCGCCTCCTTTAGCAGCCGCGGCCCAGTCACTGTCGATGGCAGCAACCGGACAAAACCAGATATCACTGCTCCGGGCACAAACACGCGCTCGGCCAGTAACTCTTCGGATACGGCCTATACGTTTGCCAGCGGCACATCCATGGCGACTCCGCATATCGCCGGGGCAGTGGCCTTGCTTTGGTCGGCCCATCCCGAGCTCCAGAATCAAATCGATGCGAGCCAGACAATCCTGAACAGCACGACTCAAGTGATCACTTCCACCCTGTGCGGTGCTGCAGGGCCGCCAAACAACGTCTTCGGATGGGGTCGGGTCAATATCCTTGCCGCGGTCGATTCAGTGGGTGGCGGGGCGATCACGCTGACGGCGTCTGCTCGTGCGCGGGGAAATAAAGCCAGAGTAACGCTTACCTGGGACCCCGCCGACGGCGGCGACATGAACGTCCTGCGGAACGGCGCCGTGGTACAAACGACGGCAGACGATGGCAGTACCCAAGACAATCTCCGGAATGCGAGTGGGTCGACATTCACCTACCAGGTGTGTGAGACGGACTCCGGCGACTGCTCAAACGAAGTCCAGGTCACAGTGCCTTGATGGGATGTAGGGTCCGCAGCACCGTCAGGTTCTTTGGTAAAGGATCGTGCGCGGCCTTTCCGGGCAGGGAGGACCGACTCCGACCACTGAATTTTACGATCCGGTGAGCGGGACCTGGACGTCGGGGGCAAATCTGATCGGGGCCGGGCGCAGCACACGGCGACGTTACTGAACGACGGCTCGATCCTGATCGTGGCTGGCTAGTTCGGCGCTGCTCCAAATCGGAGCGGTGGAGGCACGACGCTGACGGTCGACCACGGCGCTCTCAACAGCGCGGAGGTCGGCCTGCGGCCCAGGCGCTAAGGCGGACTTTTTCGCCCGGTTTTTGCGCTCGCGGCCGGACTACCGCTACCGCGGGGCGCGCTCGGCGGCGCTTTGGGCGCGGAGCGATTTGGGTTCGTTGCCCTCTTTCCAATCGGGCCAGGCGGTGGAGTTCGCCAGTTCTTGGCCTAACGAAAAGGCGACGCTCGCTTCCTGGACGGTGCCGGCAAAGGTCCACTTCGAATCGAACTGGTCGCAGGGCTGGTGGTAGCAGTTCGCGTTGTAGGCAGAGACGATTTTCTGCCCGGCGGCGGTGCCGCCATCGACGAGGTCGCGCCCGGCGCGGAAGGCGAGGACCGGCACTCCGCGCTTGGCGAACGGGTAATGATCGGAGCGGAAATACCAGCCCGCTTCGGGGTTGGGCTCGGGAGTGACACGAAGGTTTTGCGCTTTCGCGATGCGAGCAAAGTCGTCCTCGAGGGTAGTGCGACCAACCCCGATGAGCTCGATGTCGCGCGCGGCGGGCAGGACGACATGTGGGTCGAGATTTATGACGGCGGCGAAGCGGGCGAGGGGATGGAGCGGATGGCTGGCGTAATACTCCGACCCGAGCAGTCCCTTTTCTTCCGCGGCCCAGGCGGCGAAGAGGACGGTGCGAGCGGGCGGCGGCCCGTTCTTGAAGGCGCGAGCCAGCTCCAGGACTTCGGCGGTGCCGGTGGCGTTATCGACCGCGCCGTTGCGGATACCGTCACCGGTTTTGTCCGGTCCGTTCTGTCCGTTCGCGTCCCAATGTGCGCCATAAAGGATATACTCGTTAGGCTGGCTCTTGCCCTTGAGCTGGGCGAGGACGTTGTGACTCTTGAAGGGAGTGGCTTTGATTTCACCTGTGGCGGAAAGGCTGGCGTCCTTCATCGCAAAGGCGCGGAAGGCGGGATCGCGCGACTTGGTTTTCAAATCTTCCAGCTTGAGACCGGTCTCAGTGAGAAGTTTCTGCGCGACATCGAGCGTGATCCAGCTGCTGAACTGGATGGCGGAAGGATTGAGCGGCGCGAAAACCATGGCCGGAAGGGCATCGCCGCTCCCGATCTGGGAAAAGGGATAGCTGGCAGCGACTTCTTCGTGGATGATGACAAGGCCGGCGGCGCCGGCTTTGGCAGCAGCTTCAAACTTGGCCCCGGAACGGCCGGCATAAGCCATACGCCGGCCTTCGAATCCGAGATCGCGTCCGCCTTCGAAGTCGGGGTCATTGGCGAGGATGATGGCGACCTTCCCTTTCATGTCGACGCCTTCGTAGGCGTTCCAGCCTTTGCCGGAATCGACCACGCCGTAGCCGGCGAAAACGAGCGGCGCGTCCTTGAGCGACGTGCTGCCGGCATTGCGCAAGGAAAGGGAGGCGTCGCGCCCGAGGACGAGCGGCGTTTCTTTGTCGCCGACCTTGAGCGTGAGAGTGGCGCCGGGTTGGCGATCGAGCCGGACGAGCGGGACTTCCTGGAACCAGCCGCCGTTTTCGCCCGCGGGCTCGAGCCCGGCTTTCTCGAAAGCTTGAGCGAGGTAGGCGATGGTTTTCTTCTCGCCTTCTTCGCCCGGACCGCGCCCGAGAAATTCATCGGAGGAAAGCTTCTCGACGCCGGCTTTGATGCGCGCGGCGGAGATAGGGCTGGCCGGCTCGGGTGACGGACTGGGGGCGGCGGAAAGAATGGTGGAGACGAAAATTAGCGCGCAGGCGAAGGCGATGAATCTCATGAGGATGAGATTCGTGCGCTTGCGCGAGAGTGGCAACGGCCCTTTTGCCCGCACCTCCTTGTCTCTGGCGCAGGCCACTGTTGATTGAGTGATGGCAATTGCATCGATCAATCCCGCGACAGGCGAGACTCTGGAAGAATTCAAAGCGCTGACCGCGGCCGAGCTGGAAGGAAAGCTGGCCGCGTCCGAGCGAGCGTTTGCGGTTCACCGCACGACTTCGTTGCAGGAACGGAGCGCGATCCTTTCCGCGGCGGCAGAGCTGCTGGAGGAGGAAGTCGATTCCTTCGCCCGCACGATCACACTGGAGATGGGCAAGCCGATCGGCGCGGCGCGCGATGAAGTGCGCAAATGCGCCACCGGTTGTCGCTACTATGCGGAAAACGGCGCGCGTTTTCTCGAGGAGGAAACGATCCAGACGGCGGCGGCGCGCAGCTCCGTGCGTTGGCAGCCGTTAGGCGCGGTCCTCGCGATCATGCCTTGGAATTTCCCTTTCTGGCAGGTCTTTCGTTTTGCCGCCCCGGCCTTGCTGGCTGGGAATGTGGGACTGCTCAAGCACGCCGCCAACGTCCCGCAATGTGCGCTGGCGATTGAGGAAATCTTCCGGCGGGCGGGTGCGGCGGAAGGTGTTTTCCAGACGCTGCTGATCGAGTCGGACAAGGTCGCAGGGCTGATCGAGGACAGGCGGATCAAGGCGGTGACCCTGACCGGAAGCGACAAGGCCGGGAGTGCAGTGGCGGAAACGGCGGGCCGCGAGATCAAAAAATGTGTCTTGGAATTGGGCGGGAGCGATCCGTTCATCATCATGCCGAGCGCCGACCTGGAAGCGGCGCTCACGACCGCGGTAAAAGCGCGGACGCAGAACAACGGGCAATCGTGCATCGCGGGCAAACGTTTCCTGATCGCGGATTCGATTTACGACGAGTTCGTTAGGGAATTTGCCCAGCGAATGGAGATGCTGAAGGTGGGCGATCCAATGGACGATGCGACCGAGATCGGCCCGCTCGCGACACCGTCGATCCGCGACGGCGTGGATGAGCAGGTGCAGAAATCAATCAAGGCCGGGGCGAAGTTGCTCGCGGGCGGGAAAGCGATGGAAGGGAAAGGGAATTTCTATCCGCCGACGGTGCTGGCGGAGATCCCGGAAAAAGCGCCTGCCTTTCGCGAAGAAGTCTTCGGACCGGTCGCGCTCCTCTTTCGAGTGAATGATGCGGCGGAGGCAATCGCGCTGGCGAACGACAGCGAGTTTGGCCTCGGGGCGAGCGTCTGGACGAAGGATCCCAGCGAGCAGGAGCGTTTCACAAACGAGCTGGAGGCAGGCATGGTTTTTGTGAACGCGATGGTGGCCTCCGATCCGCGGCTGCCTTTCGGCGGAGTGAAGCGCTCGGGCTACGGACGCGAGTTGAGTTCGTTAGGCATACGCGAGTTCATGAACGCCAAGACGGTGTTCTTCGGAAGTTAGGCGTCTCGCCTGTCGACCTCTTGGCATGGCTTCGGAGGAAGCGACCGCCTGGAAGGCCGTCGGCCGAGTCAGGCTGGAAGCCTAACTTCCGAACTGGTCTTCCTTGTTTTTGAAGAGCACGTTGAAGGTCGTGAGCGAGCCGTAGCAGCGGGTGATGTATTGCTGGAGATCGAACTTGTCGGCGTC
>JBKJNW010000127.1:0-10266 GCA_046593335.1 Chthoniobacterales bacterium
AGCGCCGGGTCAGTCACGAAGGAAGCCACCCAGCGGCACCAGGAAAAGTCATACGGCCCTTCCGGCAGTGGGTCCGTCATCAAATCCAACTCGTGAATTTGCACGTTTCTGAGGGAATGAGAGCGGCACCTCTGCTCGATCGCGCGGATGAAGTTACTGGAGCGCTCCAGAGCGACGACCTTCCCTTCCGGTCCAACGATCTCCGCTAGGTCAGCCGCGGCGTAGCCGGGGCCGGCGCCGATGTCCAGGACGCGACTGCCGACCGTGATACCCGCCTTCTGCCAGCAATCGAGCGCGATCGGCCGCCAAATCCGGTGTTGTAATCCGAGCCGGGCCAGCTCGTCCTCGTTTGTGCCGAGCACGTAGTCGCGTTCCGTCGCCATCCGCAGACGATTCCACTGGTGCAGGTTTTTCCCAGACGAATTTTTCCCTTCGCGCGTACGAGCCTCGAAAAAAGTCGGCTGGGACGGGGGAATTTGCTCAAGGCGGAGGCTTGCTCGGAGCGTTGGCGGCCGGTTGCGCCGGGGTCACGACCGTCTCGCCGGTTTCGGGCAGCCGTTCGAGGCGTTGCTCCGATTTTTCAATCTCGCCCTGCGCACTGGCCTTCACCTTCACCGGTACGAGGCGAGCGCGCGTCTCCGGGGAGGCCGCGATCCGAAAAAGGGCCGCCATCAGGTCGCACGATTCGCTCTCAAAGATCGGTCCGTGTCCGGGAATAATTTCCTTTGGCACATGCAGGACCCAATAGTTGGTTTTATTTTGACCATGCCGTTCGATGAGCCATTGCGTCCAGTTGGAACGCGTGCCGGTGTAAAGGGTGATGTCTTCGAAAGCGCCCGCGCGATTGGCCAGGTTCAAATCGAATGGGTCCGTTCTTAGCTCGGTAGTGCCCTTGGCGATCTCGACCAGGCGATGACTCTCAAGCGCCGCATTGTGACCCGGCGTGCGGGTGAAATAGTTGAATTGCGAAGTCTCTCCGCCGGACTCATGATAATCGCGGAAGCTTCCCGAAAAGAATTTGGGCACGTTGGAAAGCTTGGTCCCGATCGGGAAGGCCACCCCAGTCGCCCGATCCGCGTCGGAACTGACCATGATGACGTGGGGCGCGCCGAGCGGGGTGGTTGTGTCGCGGTACATATCGATCAGCTCCTTCGAGTAGATCGATTCCGCGGCGGAGTTGACCAGGAGGATGAGATCGGCCGGCTTGAAGACCCGGTCTGCCCTGGCCTTCTCCTGCCCGGGAACGAACGGCTCTTCGTAAAGCAGAGTTCCGGCGAGGGCTTTCTCTAGGACGAGCGCGCCGAAGGAATGACCAATCACGATGCAACGCGAAATCCCCGGCGTGTCGCGCCGCGCCGTCCGGATCAGAGTGAAGATCGCTTCCGTGATCGGGGTGCTGGAAGAGATGCGGGTGGCGGCATTTTTGCGCGAATAAAAGCTCGATTGTTTGCCGAGCCAGGTCACCGCGTCGACCACCGGATTGACCCGATGCACGACCCGGCCGCGCCATCCGAGATAGACACCGAAGACCTGCAGTCCGGATTTCTGCACGGTCTTGTCGGCCGTTAGGCGCGCAAGCAGGCCGCGGAATTGATCGACATCGGAGGCGTCCCTGGGATTGGAATTATTCTGCCAGCCATGAATGTAAGTCACGAGCAGAACGGGCCGGCCGGTCTGGCGAATGGCCTGGACCGTCTTATGCAATTGATCGCGATCCCAGAAGTCGCCCTGCTCATCGAACTCGATGAAGCCTAACCGGTAGATGTCTTTGGCCGCACCCGGGACTCCCGGTGCTACGGCCGTTTCGCCCGGCGCTTCGCCCAGGTGATAAGCTTGATTCGCCGCGCAACCGGCGAGGAGAAAGGCGGCCGCAAACCGGAAAAGGCCAGCCAGACAAACTGCTCTCGCGCAGGGATTCATGTGGGGATGCCGCTCGATCTCCAAATATCAAAAGCCGCGCGGCGGGTCAACGCCCCAGTAAGGCCCGCGCCTTGCTTTAGGTGCGGTGCCCGGTTGTGAAACCGGGATCGGCGTCGATGCCGGGATTTGACTGGAGAAGCGAAATCCTCGAAGTCTCGCCGCAACCCGAACTAATTAGCGCCCAATTTACCATCGCACTCGAAGTAACACGCATGAGCACCTCTGAAATTTTCCTGATCGCAATGGTCATCATTTTCACCGTGCCCTATCTGGTTTGGCGGCTCCTGCGAACGGAATATTACGCCCCGCTCGTCGTGGTGCAGATCATTGGCGGCATCCTTCTCGGGCCCGGTGTCCTCGGCGCGGCTTTCCCCGATTACTACAAGTTTGTTTTCAATCCCTCGGTCATTGCTCATCTCAACGGCATCGCGCAGTGGGCGGTAATGCTCTTCGTCTGGGTGGCGGGGATTGAGCTCGATATTCAAAAAGCATGGCGTTATCGCCGCGAAACGGGGGTCACCGCCGGCCTTGCCCTCGGCATGCCTTTGCTTTTCGGCTGCGCGGCGGCCCTGATCATGATCTCGATGAGCGGCGGCTGGATGGGCCCGAACGGACACACCTGGCAATTGATCGTCGGCGTCGGCATGGCTTGCGCCGTGACCGCTCTGCCGATCCTGGTTCTGTTCATGGAGAAGCTCGCCATTCTGCGCGAACCGATCGGCCAGCGCATCCTGCGCTATGCCAGTCTGGACGATGTCGCCATCTGGGGCGTGCTCGCGCTCATCCTGCTCGATTGGAACCGGGTCGGAAGGCAACTCGGTTTTCTTGTCGTTTTTGCGCTCGCCTCTTATCTCATACGCAAAATCATGTGGCGGATTCCGGAACGCGATCGCTGGTTTGTCGGGCTCATTTGGCTCGCGGTCTCCGGCTTTGCCGCCGACTGGTCGGGACTGCACTTCATGGTCGGCGCCTTCCTTTCCGGCGCCGTCCTCGATGCCGGCATGTTTGATCAAAAGCAGATGGATTTCTTTCGCGGTCACGTGCTCCTCGCTGTCATGCCGGTCTTCTTTCTCTCCACCGGCTTGCGCACCACCTGGCAGGTGGGCGGCACGATCGTTTTCGGAGCGGCGGCGCTGCTCCTCGTCGCCTCGGTCAGCGGCAAACTGGCCGGCGTTCACATCGCCGGCAAAATCCTCAAGTGGGAAAAAGGCGAAGCTTCGATCATCGGCTGGCTTCTGCAGACGAAGGCTTTGATCATGATCATCTTCGTCAACATCCTGCTCGATAAGAAAATCATCACGAGTGAGACCTTCACCGCCACCCTCCTCATGGCGCTGGCGAGCACGATGCTGAGCGTGCCACTGGCCGGGCCCAAGCTGGCCCGGTTGCAGGGCCTGATCTCTCGAAGTTCCTGAGGCGAGTGCGGTGTCGGCCGCTACTTTGAGACTTTGACCAAAAGTTTCCGGCCCTTGAACTGAATCCCGTTCAGCTTTTTCAAGAGCAACGGTACGCGGGCTTCGGCCACGTCGACCAGGGTCTTGGTCGCCTGGAGATGAATCGCGCCGATCTCGCCTTTGGGGATCGCGGTCACGCCCGCGATCACGCCGACGAAATCGCCCGGCTGCACGGAATGCGCGCGTCCGGCATTGAAAGCCAGCCGGACCATCCCCGACTCGTGCGAGATCATGCCGGCTTCCTCCCGCGGGCCGCTTCGGGGCGCCCGCTCGTTGCGTTCGCGACGGTCATGTGAGGGCCTTTCGCCTTCGTATTCTTCGCGACTTCGTTCCCGGCGCCCGCGCGCGGCGGGATCAGGCGACCGATGGTAATCCGGGCGCGGTCGGTCTTCCGCGATGGCCTGGCCGGCACGCGGTTTCTCTTCGCCTAACAAATGAATCAGGGCCGAGGCAATATCGGTCGGCGAGTGCCCTTGCTCGAGCAGTCGGTCGAGCAATTCGTCGTGGCGTTTGTATTCGCCCTTCGCCAGCGTCTCGCGCAACGCTTCGGCGAAGACCGTCGCGCGCCGCCCTTCCACCTCTTCCGCCGATGGAATTTTCTCGCGCCGAATGCGGCTTTTGATGAAACGCTGGATGTTTTCCAGCCGATAGATTTCCCGCCCGGCCACAAACGTCACCGCCTTGCCGCCTTTTCCGGCGCGACCCGTCCGGCCGATACGGTGGACGTAATCCTCGCCGTCGTGCGGCAGGTCGTAGTTGAAGACGACCTCGATGTCGTCCACGTCCAGGCCGCGCGCCGCGACGTCGGTCGCGACCAGGATCTCGATCGCGTGTTTGCGAAATTTTCCCATCACCCGCTCGCGCATCGCCTGGGTCATGTCGCCATGCAGTTTGTCCGCGTTGTAGCCCCGCGCGCTCAGGTGCTCGGTCAGGTCGTCGACCATCATCTTGGTCGCGCAAAAAATGATCGCGAGCTTGATGTCCTCGAGGTCGATCAGGCGGCAGAGCACTTCCAGCTTCGAGCGGCGATCGACTTCGTAATAGACCTGCTCGATTGCCGGCACGGTCAGCGCCTCGTCTTTCATCCGCACATTGACCGGGTTGCGGGTGAAAGTTTTGATCAGTTCCGCGATCGGGCGCGGGATGGTGGCGGAAAAGAAAACCGTCTGCCGTTCGTCAGGCACGCCGCGCAGGATGGTTTTGATGTCGTCAACAAATCCCATGTCGAGCATGCGATCGGCTTCATCCAGCACGACCATTTTGATCTGGTCGAGCCGAAGACTTTTGCGCTCGAGATGATCCATCACCCGGCCGGGCGTGCCGATGATGATCTGCGCCCCGGCGCTTAAGCCGCGGAATTGCCGTTCGTAGGATTGCCCGCCGTAGATTGGCAACTCGCGCACGCCGCGCTTGAAGTACGCCAGCTTCGCGATCTCTTCCGCGACCTGCACCGCCAGTTCCCGCGTCGGGCAAAGGACGAGCACCTGCGGCGCGCGCAGATTTGGGTCGACCAGTTGAATCGCGGGAATGCCGAAGGCCGCGGTCTTGCCGGATCCGGTCTGCGATTGTCCGACCACATCCGCCCCTTCGAGCAGGATCGGGATGGCGGCGGATTGAATGGGCGAAGCTTCTTCAAACCCCATCCGCTCGATCGCTTTCAAAATTTCCGGGGCGAGACCGAGCTCGGCAAACAACTTCTTCTCCATCTGGCACTAGACCATGATTGCGTATCTTTCCGAACGATGAATGTCGCTGGCCGTCCTTATCGCACCATCTGGTTGAAGCCGGATGACGAGGGCGTCGTGCAGTTGATCGACCAGCGCGCGCTGCCCCATCGGTTCGTGATCGAGAGTGTCAGCACGGTCGAGCAAATGGCGGTGGCGATTCGCGAAATGCACGTGCGCGGGGCGGGGTTGATCGGCGCCGCCGCCGGTTACGGGATGTATCTTGCCATGCGGGCAGGGATGGGGCCGGCCGCCGCGGCCGAAATGTTGCGCGCCACCCGGCCGACGGCAGTTAACCTCGCCTGGGCGGTCGAGCGACAGCTCGAACGAATCGCAAGCGGCACGAGCGCGGCGGAGAAAATCGAACTTGCCCGCCAAACGGCGGAGGCGATCGCAAACGAAGATGCGGAATATTGCCGGCAGATCGGCCAGCACGGCCTGAAGTTGATCGAGCCGATCGCGCGGCAAAAAGGCGGGCGCCCAGTCAACGTTCTCACCCATTGCAACGCCGGCTGGCTGGCATTCGTCGATCACGGCTCAGCCACCGCGCCGATTTATGCCGCTTACGATTCCGGAATCTCCATCCACGTCTGGGTCGATGAAACGCGCCCGCGCAATCAGGGCGCCAAACTGACGGCGTGGGAATTGGGCGAGCACGGTGTGGCGCATACCGTCATCGCGGATAACGCCGGCGGCCATCTCATGCAGCGCGGCGAGGTGGATCTCGTCCTGGTCGGAACGGATCGCACGACCTACACGGGCGATGTCGCGAACAAGATTGGCACTTACCTGAAGGCGCTTGCGGCGAAGGACAACAGCGTGCCGTTTTACGTCGCCCTGCCGTCTTCTTCCTTCGACTGGAAGATGCGCGACGGTCTCACCGAAATCCCGATCGAGGAACGCGGGGCGGATGAGGTGCGGCATGCCGATGGCTGGGCCGGAGGCCGCGCGGTGGAAGTGCGGCTCACTCCAGAGGCGAGCCCGGCGGCCAACTACGGCTTCGACGTTACCCCGCGGCGCCTAATCAGCGGACTGATCACCGAGCGCGGCATCTGTCAGCCTAACGAGCAAAGCATTCTCGCGCTCTTTCCCGAACACGCGCCATGAACGAGACGGGCGCGATCAAGTTCCGCTGCGAGTCGGATGGCGAAGTGCTGGCGCCCTTTCCCAGCTTTGCCGAAATGAATGCTGCCCGGGAGGAATTGCGCCGGCGATGTCTGCTCGGATTGGATGAGACTGGCATCGGCTTTGGTAACGTGAGCCTGCGCGACGGAGAGACGGATTCTTTTTACATCACCGGCTCCGGCACTGGAGGGATGCCGCAGTTGGCGCTGCAGAATTACGCGAAAGTGAGCGCGTGGGATTTCGAACGCAATTGGCTCCGGAGCGAAGGGCAGGCGATTCCTTCCGCGGAATCGCTCACGCACGCGGCCGTTTATGCGATCGATGCGGAGGTGCGCGTCGTCCTGCACGCGCATGACCACAATCTCTGGGAACGTCTGTGCCAGCGAGGGATCTCTACGAGCCCTGATGTGGCTTACGGCACGCCCGAGATGGCGCGGGAGGTGGCGCGGATTTTTCGCGAGACTGACGTGCAGGAGAGAAGAATTTTCGCGATGGCCGGGCACGTGGATGGGATCGTGGCCTTCGGGCGGGATTTCCCCCGAGCCCTGGCTGTGTTGGCAGCGACGGATGCAGACCGGTAACGCCGCTTTGCCAAGGTTGCGCGGTTCTTCGTTCGCGGTGGAGGACGAGACGATCTAGGTTCGCGGACTTTCGAGGTCCTTTATGATCAAATTCCTGGTTGGCGTAATTTTTGGAATCTGCCTTCTGCTGTTGGCGGGATATCTCTTTGTCACGCGGGGAGGTCTGGTGATGTCGACCAACGCCAAGCCGTTGCCATTCGAGCGCTCTCTCGCGCGTAAGGCGTTGGCGGCAGCGATCGGCAAAAGTGAGAAAGTCGAATCCCCTTTGCCGGCGGACGAGGCCAATCTCCTCGCCGGCGCGCAAATTTATGAAGACAGCTGTGCCCTATGCCACGGGCAGTTCGGGCAGGGCGCTTCCGGTTTGTCGAAAAGAGTCTACCCGCACATTCCCCCGCTCCTTCCGCCGGCGGAAGGCGTGACCGATGATCCCGTCGGCGAGACCCATTGGGTAGTGCAAAATGGGATTCGTTTCAGTGCGATGCCGTCGTTTCGCAGCAAGCTAAACGAGAACGAAATGTGGCAGGTCACTCTCCTCCTGCATCAGGCGGATAAGCTGCCCGTTGCGGTGCAGGCAGCGCTTCGTCCCAAGCAATAGCTTGGATTGGCTTGGGAGTGGCCCACCACCATTTCCCCGGAGCGTTGGAGCGGACTTCGGGCGCTTTTCGTTCGCAATCGAGGGGTGCGATTCTAAAGTTTGGGCTCTCATGAGCCACGTTCGTCTTCTTTCCGACACCCTCGCTAGCCAGGTGGCGGCGGGAGAGGTCATTGAACGCCCCGCGTCGGTCGTAAAGGAACTGGTCGAGAACAGCATCGACGCCGAGGCGCAATCGATCGAGGTCATGATCAAGCGCGGCGGCATTTCGCTCATCCGGGTGACCGATGATGGCAGCGGGATGGATCGGGACGATGCGCTCCTTTGCCTGGAACGGCACGCCACGAGCAAGATCCGGACGGCAGCCGATCTCGCGACCGTGGCCACGCTCGGCTTCCGCGGGGAGGCGCTCCCGAGCATCGCCAGCGTCTCGCGTTTTCGCCTAACGACCCGCGAAAGAGAAGCGGTCGCGGGTGCTGAGGTGCTCGTCTCGGGCGGGAAAATCGAGACCGTGCGCGACGGCGGGGAGGCGCCCGGGACGCAGGTCGAGGTCCGCTCTCTTTTCTTCAACCTTCCGGCGCGGCGGAAGTTTCTCCGCTCCGAGAATACCGAGACGCGCAACATCGAGCACCAGCTCAATCTTCAGGCGATCGGGCACCCGGAGATCGCGTTTACCCTGGTGCGCGATGAACGCGTCGTCTTCCAATTACCCGCGACGAAGACGCTGCGCGATCGGATCCGTGATCTCATGGGCAGCGAGCTGGTGGCGCGACTGCTCGAGGTAGAACCGGCCAAAGGGAAGTTGCGGGTGAGTGGTTTTATCGGGCAGGCCGGGGTGAGCCGGGCCAGCCGGGCGCAGCAGTTTGTCTTTGTGAATGGGCGGGCGATCGAAAGCCCGGTCATCGGCGCCGCGTTGAAAGAGGGCTATCACACCGCGCTCATGAAAGGGCAGTTCCCGGTCACGTTTCTTTTCGTCGAACTAGATCCGGCGGAGGTGGACGTGAATGTGCATCCGGCGAAACGCGAAGTGCGTTTTCGCGATCCGGCAGGGGTCCGGGAAGCGGTCGTGGCCGCGATCCGGCGAACGCTGGAGAGCGATCGAAGCAGCTGGCAGGAACAATTTCGAGCCCCGGTCCTGCCCGAGGTCCCATTCGTTAGGCCAGAGCCGGTGGCGATGCCGGCGGATGATTCTCAGCCAACCTTTCCGCAGACGGCCAGCGCGCCGGCGGTGACGGACGAGCGTTTTCCGCCTAACGAGGAGCGGCGGCCGCTACCGCAACATCAGTTCCGCATCCTTGGCATCCTGAACAAACTCTATGTCCTGATGGAAAACGCGGATGGCCTTGTCCTAGTCGATCAGCACGCTGCGCATGAGCGGATTCTTTTCGAGGAACTGCGCCGCCGGATGGAAGAACAAGGCGTCCCTTCGCAGCGCCTGCTCCTGCCGCAGGTGATCGAACTCGCGCCGCGCGACGCGGAGTGGATCGAGCGCAATCTCGCGACCCTGCAAAAAATGGGACTGGGAGTGGAGGAGTTTGGCCGGCACACCTTTAAGCTGGAAAGCCTGCCGCCCTTCCTCAGCGGGGTGGAGCCTGACCGGCTTTTGCAGGACGTGATCGACAGTCTGAAATCGGCCAGCAACAGCAGCTCACCGCTCCGCCTCGGCGAAGACATGATCGCGAAAACGGTCTGTCGTCACGCAGTCAAGGCGAACGACCTGCTTCGCGCGCCGGAGGTGGAAAAATTGATCCGCGACCTGCTGGAGTGCGAACTGCCCTACTGCTGCCCGCACGGCCGGCCGACCATGATCCAGATTTCGCATGGCGAACTGGAGCGAAAGTTCGGCCGCAAAGTCTAGTCGCGGCTCTTCCAGTATTTGGCGAGGATCGCTTTGATCTCCGGCGTCTGGAGGCAGAAATTTTCCTTCTCCTTTCGGCCGGGCATCTCCGGAAACCATTTCCAGAAAAACATCCCGGCGAGCCAAGTCTGTTTTTCATTGAGGGACAACGCCGCCGCCACGCAGCGCCGCTGCACCTCAGCCGCGTGCTTGCCCCCTTCCTCAAAGCTCCACGGCTGCGCCGCCGCCTTCGCGCTCTCGTTGTAGCCCACCTCGACAAAGAGGATTTGCTTGCCGAATTTTTTCCCGTAGGCGGCCAGCTCCGCGCCCTGGCGAGCCCAACCTGTTTTGATGTCGCCGAGACTGGGGTCGGGCACATCTGTGAGCGGGAAATAGGCGAGCACGCCGATGTAATCGAGCGCGTCCCAAAAGCGCACCGTTTGATAGCCATCCCAGTTTCCGCCGTAGGTCAGCTTCCCGTGATAAACCTTGCGAATCTCGGCAATGATTCGGCGCCAGCGCGCATCGAACTCCTGCGCATGCGTGAACTCGAGGCCGACGCAAAAAATCGCCGCGCCGTGCGCTTCCGCGAGGGTCGCCATCTCCACGATCCAGCGTTCGTAGTCGCCAAAGAAGCGGTCCCATTCCTCCGTCGTCTTGAAATCGATCTCGCCGCGCCAGAGGAAATTCGAGCCCCAATAAGCGATGTGCGGGATGAGCATGACCGACATCCCGCGTTCCTTCGCCCAGTCGAGCGGGACGGTGATGTGCCGCTGGTTGTCGATCTGCCGCCAGGTGACATGCCCGTCGTTCTGGATCCGCGCGTAGGGGTGAATCGCGAAACTGTTCGCGCCTAACGACTGCAACTCATCCAGTGTCGCCGACATCTGCGGCGTCTGCCATTCGCCGCCCCACGTCTGGCAGGAAACGGTCACGCCTTTGAAAACGGGCGGCGTCGCGGCCTGCGTGGAAAACACGGCAACCAGAAGTCCCCCCACTGCTCCTTGAATCCAACCGCGGGGAATGCCCGATA
>JBKJNW010000212.1:0-6880 GCA_046593335.1 Chthoniobacterales bacterium
CGCTGTGCCGCGGTTCTCGTCGGTCACGAGCTGCAACTGCACGTCGATTCCGGTGAATCCTTTGCGCTGGTAAAAATCGATGAGGTTCTGGCGGCCTTCCTCCAACTTCTCGGCATCGCTGGGCGAGGGGACTTTAAATTTAATCTTATCGCGCAAAGACCGGGCCTTGAAGCTTTCGGCGCCGTCGATCTCGATCTCGGTCACGAGCGCGCGGGTCGCGAGGATGACCTGGACGCGGACGCCGCCGCCGGAAGGTTCGCCAAAGATACGGACGTTCTGGATTTTGCCCGTGTTGTAGAGGGCGCGGATGTCGTCTTCCACCGTCGTCTCGGAATAGGCCGCGCCAACCTTTGTCCGCATGTTCGCCAGGACGCGATCCTTCGAAACGGTTTCCGGGCCGACGTAGCGGACCTCGATCGAATTAATCGTGTTGCCTTCGACGCCTTGGGCCTGCGCCGCGCGCGGCAGGAGAAGGGCGAGGCCAAGCAAAAAGAAAACCGCGGCAAAGCGGAAAGAAGAAATGAGATTTTTCATAAACAGAAGAGCGGCCGTCCGACAGGCTGCAGGGTAGACAGGCGTATTAGATGGGTAAGGCAGGTGACAAGGTCAAGGCAGGAGTTGGAGATTTCTGCGGGCTGATTTGCGCAACCACGAAGTCAGAAGTGAATCATCTGGAGGAAACAATCAAATCAGCTCGTACCAATTATTCCGGCGGCGCGGCTCGTAACCAGCGTCGCGAATGAGCGTCTCGATCGTCTCCGCATCAAGTCGGTAACTCGTCCCCGCGCTGCTCACGACGTTTTCCTCCATCATGACGGAACCGAAATCGTTCGCGCCGTACTTGAGCGCGATCTGGCCGATGTCCGGGCCTTGCGTGACCCAGGAACTTTGAATGTTCGGGATGTTATCGAGAAAAACCCGGGCCAGTGCCTGCATCCTTAAATATTCCGCCGAGCCCGTAGGATACTCGACTTTCAGCACGGTGTGTTGCGGCTGGAAAGTCCAGCAAATGAAAGCCGTGAACCCGCCGCTCGCATCCTGCTGATCGCGCAGACGCTGCAGATGTTCGATCCGGTCTTCGATCGTTTCGACGTGGCCGAACATCATTGTCGCGCTCGATTTCAACCCGAGCTCATGCGCCACCTGCATCACCTCGAGCCATTGATCGCTTTTGCATTTCAACGGCGCGATTTTTTGCCTAACGGAATCGACCAGGATCTCGCCGCCGCCGCCGGGGATCGAGCCGAGCCCGGCTTCCTGGAAGCGCGTGATCACTTCGCGCAACGGCATCCCGAAGGTCTCCGCGAAATGCTGGAACTCCGGCGGACTGAAACCATGAATGTTGATGTGCGGATATTTTTCCCGGATGTGATGGAGCAGATCGACATACCAGTCGAAGCCGAGTTTCGGGTGATGGCCGCCCTGCATCAAAATCTGGACGCCGCCGGCGGCGGTGAGCTCGTCGAGTTTTTGGTCGAATTGCTCGTGGGTCAGGACGTAGTGGTCGTCGTCCTTTTCCGTGCGATAAAACGCGCAGAACTTGCAATAGACGTTGCAGACGTTGGTGTAGTTGATGTTGCGATCGATGATGTAGGTCACGATCTCGCGCCCCCGGGCGTCGTAGCTTTTGCCCTTGGCCAAGTCGCGCCGCGCATCGGCCAGCGCCCCTAGCTCGGCCAACGGCCAGCGATAAATCTCGAGCGCTTCCGCGGCCGAAATTCGTTCGCCCGCGAGAATCCTCTCCTGCAGCGTTTGTTCCGTGAGCGCGACCATCGAAAACAACCTAATCGAGCGCGGCAGGCTCCGCACCTCGGGCGGTTAATTTTTCAGGAATTCGTTCTTTTGCAGGAAGGCGAGCACGAGTTCGTTAAACTCGCGCGGCTTGTCCAACATGAGAAAATGCGAGACGCCGTCGAGAGTCTCGTACTGCAGGTGGGGCACAAAACCGCGCACGAATTTTTCGTATTCGTCCGTCCAGAAGGGCGACTTCGCCAGGACGATCAGGACCGGCACTTTGATCGGATCAGTTTTCCAAAGAGCGGGATCGAGAATTCCTTCCATCTCGCTCACCGCCACTCGTTGCGGGGTGCGCAACATCATGGTTTTGATCGCTGCCCGTTCCGCCGGGTCTTTCATCGGCTCGGTGATGCGATCGATGAATTTGTCGGCGTTCTCGGCATAGTTAGGCGCGCGCAGCGGGGCGATGAATTTTTCCATCTCCTCGGCGTTGCCAAAAGACCGGAGCGCCCCGTCGACGATGACCAGTCCGCTCACTTGCTCGGGGTAGCGCCGGTAAAATTGCCGGATGACGGGCGTGCCGTTGCTGTGGCCCACGAGCACGGCCTTTTTCACGCTGGCATCCCGCCGTATCGCGTCGAGCGCGCGGGCGTAATAGTCCATGGAGTAGGCGATCTCGGGTTGATCGCTCTGGCCGTGCCCCGGGAGGTCAACGGTCAGAACCCGGGTGGATTTGGCCAGTTCAGCCGCCTGTTTTTTCCAGACCGTCTCATCCGAGCTCCAACCGTGGACGAAAAGAAGCGCTTTCTCGCCCGTGCCGTAGTTCGTGTAATGAACACGAACACCCTCCAGGTCGGCGAAATGGGAGGTCGGCACCGACTGGGCGCCGACGAAGGCGCCGCCGACGAGAAATATGCCTAACGACAGGCCGGCCAGGTTCATTTCACGAACTGACCGTCAGGCGTCAGGTCAGGGAAATCGCCTTAAAGGAGCTGATGACGTCGTCCGGGCCCGCCTCGGTGAAGAAGCATTCGTAAAAGCCCGGGCCGAGATCCCAGTGATCGCCTTTGTAATGATCGTCGCGATAGAAACGCCAGATGCCGCTGACGACGATGAGCGAGCTAATGCGATCGTTCCAAAAATCCCCGAGGTAATGGAAGCTCAGGTTCGTCCGGGCATAGGCGCCTTTAAAGCCGGCGTGATCGTATACGATCACCTCCGGCAGACGAAAGCCTTCGACGGGTTTTTCGGGGTTCTCGCAGGCCGCACAGGCGTGGTATTTGAGGGGGGCCACTTCCCATTTCGTATCGATGATCGCGCCATTATCTGGTGAGAGGTCGGTCTTGGGTACTAGTTTCATAAGCTTTTGGTTATCTGGATTTGAACAGGCCAACCGGCGCTTGTCGAGCGCGAGATTGAAGAAAAGGAGGAAAGGGCAAAGCGGTCAGCCGAATGAAGAAAAACGAGATCACCGCTTACCCGGTAGGGCGAGACTCCGTCGAGCCGGGAAGATGGCTCCGCGCCTAGGCCCTCAACCCTCAGGCTCGACCGAGTCTCGCCCTACCGGGTACGGGCTCAGATGCGATGTTCGCGATTGTCGGAGCGGAGGCGGATGGTTTTGGATTGGAGATCGTGCGAGGCGCGGATGAAGCGGACGGTTTTGCTTTTTGCCCGCATCAGAACGGAATGGGTAATGGCGTTCGGTCCCTGCGATTTGACCCCGGGCAAGAGCGCGCTGTCGCTGATCCCGGTCGCGCAGAAGATGATGTTTTTTCCGTTGGCCAGGTCGTCGGCGAAGAAGACGCGGTCGAGATCTGCTTCGTGTCCCTCGGCGATGAGGCTGTCGCGTTCCTCCTTGTCCCGCGGCCACATCATGCATTGCATGTCGCCGCCGAGACACTTGATCCCAGCCGCGGCCAGGACGGCCTCGGGCGCGCCTCCGATTCCGACGTAAAGATCGATTCCGCTTTCGGGATAAGCCGGGGCCATGGCCGCGGCGATGTCGCCGTCGCTGATCATGCGCAGCGAAGCACCGGCGCGGCGGATCTCGGCCACGATCTCTTTGTGGCGCGGCCGGTCGAGCATCATCACGACGACGTCCTGGACTCGCTTCTGCAGGGCTTTCGCGACCGTGATGAGAGTTTCCTCGATTGGACTTTCCAGTTTCAGAGTTTCGATGCCCGCCCTTTTCATGCTCCTGATGACATCCGGGCCGTAAGCGAGCTTCATCATGTAGAAGGAGGGGATATCGCGCAGGGCGACCTTGACGCCCTTTTCCGGGCTGGCGGCGGCGATACAGGCGATGGAGTTCGGTGCGCCCTTGGCGATGTTCGTCGTGCCGTCGATCGGGTCGAGCGCGATGTCGAATTGGGGCGAGCCCGGGAGCCACATCCCAAGTTGTTCGCCTTTGAAAATACCGGGCGCGTCGTCCTTGATGCCCTCGCCGATCACAACCTCACCGCAGATGTTCATGAGATCGAACATGCCGCGGATCGCGTCGCAGGCCGCTTCGTCGGCCTTTTCTTTTTCACCGCGCCCGAGCCAGGAGAGCGCGTTGAGCGCAGCGGCTTCGGTGGCCCGGACGAAATCAAATTCAATGATGCGCTCGATGTCGTCGTAATTCTGTTTTGGGATCCGCATGGTGGCAGCTTCGCTTCAAAAAATCCGAAATACGAATCTCGCCGCAACAAAATCGGAGATGAGGCCGGGCTTTCCAATCCGAAACAATTTCAAAGCTCCAATTTTTTAAAATCTCCCGGCCGCTACCGTTTCAGATTTTGCCCGATTCGGATTTGTTTCGGATTTTCGCTCTTCGGATTTCGGATTTTCCTCTCCTGCGACCTCGTATTCCGGCTTGGCCATGCCGAGGAGCCAGTGATCGAACCAGCCGACGATGTGCTGGAGCCGCTCCACCCGATGCCAGGGCTGGCCGGAGCGCGAAAGCTCGTGCGTTTCGCCCGGGAACTTCACCATCACCGTCGGGATCTTGCGGAACTTGAGCGCGCGAAACATCATCTCGCCCCCGGCCGCGGGCGGCGTGCGGGTGTCCTCTTCACCGAGCACGAGCATGAGCGGCGTCTTAACGTTGTTGATGTAGGTCAGAGGCGAGCGCGCTTTGAAATCGCCTTCCTCATCCTTGAAGGGCGGAGTCTTAAACCAGCTCGGCTGGAAAAGAGTGAAATCGGCGATGTACCACCAGCTCGCCCAATCCGCGATGTCGCGCTGCGCCACGCCGGCCGCGAAGCGATCGGTGTGGCCGACGACCCAGTTGGTCAGGAGCCCGCCCCCGCTTCCGCCGGTCACGCCCATTTTTTTCTCGTCGATCCCGCCGCGCCTAACGATTTCGTCGACGCCCGCCATCAGGTCCTTGAAATCGTCGCCCGGATACTTGTACTGGATGACGTTTCCAAAAGACTGGCCGTAGCTCGTGCTCCCGCGCGGGTTGGGATAAAGCACGACGTAGCCTTTCGCTGCCATCCATTGGAACTCGTGCTCGAAGATGTAGCCGTAAGCCGCGTGCGGTCCGCCGTGGATGTCGAGGATGAGCGGATATTTCTTCGTCGGATCGAACCCCGGCGGCTTCTGCACCCAGGCCTGGATGCGTTTGCCATCAAAACTCTCATACCAGATTTCTTCCGGCTCGGTCAGGTTGAGCTGGCTAAGGAGAGCGTCGTTCGAGTGCGTCAACTGCCGCGGCTCCGCTCCTGGCTGGTCGAGGCAAAAGAGATCGTTGATCCGCGTCGGGGTGGAAACGAGGTAGACGATTTTTTTGGCGTCGGCCGCGGCGGCGAAGCGAAGAACGGCCTGGTTGCCGTGCGTCAGATCGGTCGCTCCGCCATTCGTCGCGTCAAAGGAGGCGAGCTGGGTGCGCCCTTCCTTGGCGTAGATTTCGAGAATGCTTTTGCCGTCCGTCGACCAAATCGGCGTGTTCCGGCCGAAGCCGCGCGGCGCGGCGTTATCGCCGAAGACACTGTCGCCGGCATCGAAATCAAAGTTCGACGTGAGATTGACAGGCTTGGCGTTTTCCGTCAGGTCGATCGTCCAGAGGTCGGGCTGGGTGTAGGAATTTACCGGCTCATTGTTCGAGGCGATGAAGGCGGCGCGTTTCCCGTCCGGGCTCAGGGAAAGAGTGCGCACCCCGAGCGGGATGGTGGTGAGCAATTTGGCGTTCCCGCCTTTCGCGGGCATGACGTAGAGCTCCGTCTTCGGCAGCTCGTAGTAAGGCTCGTCAACGTGCCAGGAGGTGTAGTAGAGCTGCCCGCCATCGTTCGACCAAAGGGCGTTGCCCTCGTCGAACCGGCCATTGGTCAACTGGCGGGGCTCGACCTTTTCGCCGGCGCCGAGCGGTGCCTGCACCAGCCAGAGATGATCGGGGCGCTTCGGGTCAAGGTAACCGTCCTCGTCGTCACGATAAACCGCGCGGGTGATAATGTGGACGTCGCTCTCGCGCTCTTCCTCGGCCGCCTCTTCCTTTTGTTTTTTTTCGTTAGGCGCGGGGGGTTTTTCGGCCTGCGCCCTTTGTTTGGCTTCCTCTTCCCGCTTCTTTGCCCGGGCCTGCTTCGCCAGATCTTCCGGATTCGAGCTGCTGGTAAAGACGATGGTTTTGCCGTCGGGCGACCACTTTGGGTTGCCCGCGCCCTTGGGCAGATCGGTCAAGGTAAAGGCGTCGCCTCCGGCCATCGGGAGCAGGCAAAGTTGAGCCGGCTCTTTCTTCCCTTCCTTCTCCGTCGCGCGGGTGAAGACGATCCATTTCCCATCCGGCGACCAGCGCGGGCCCGAGTCGCGCGGACCGGTCGTCAGCTGGCGCGGCGCTTCGTCGGCCGCGGTCGGAACCAGCCAGAGCGAAGTGTCGTAGCCGTCCTTCTTTTCGCTCACCTTCACCTGCACATAGACGACGCGGGAGCCGTCGGGGGAGACCTGCGGACTTCCGATCCAGGTGAAATCGAAGATGTCTTTTTCGGTGATGAGGCGTTTCGCCGGGGCCGCGCCCGCCAGCGGCGCGATCGTTAGGCAAACGAAAGTGAGGAGAGCGAGGCGCAAAATTCGATTCGACATGCGCCTAAGCTGGCACTGTGTGCGAGCGGCGCAATCGTAACGGGGCGTCTACGAGAGTCGTGGTCGGGCGAGACGCGGTAGGGCGAGA
>JBKJNW010000161.1:0-13003 GCA_046593335.1 Chthoniobacterales bacterium
AAATTCTGGTCGATGTGCCGCGGCTCATAGCGGCCTATTACGCGGATGTTCCTGATCCCGCCGTCGCGGCGCAGCGCGTGGCGTTCGGGACTTCCGGACATCGCGGCTCGTCATTCCGGCGGGCCTTCAACGAGTGGCACATCCTCGCGATAACCCAGGCGATCTGCCAATACCGCGCGCAACAAAACATCGCCGGCCCGCTCTTTCTAGGCATCGATACCCACGCGCTATCCGTTCCGGCCTGCGCCACCGCCCTCGAAGTCCTGGCGGCCAACGGTGTCGAAGTGATGCTGGCCGAAGGCGATGAATACACGCCGACACCCGTGATTTCCCACGCGATCTTGACTTACAATCTCTGCCGCAAAACGGGCCGGGCGGACGGCATCGTCATCACTCCCTCACACAATCCGCCTAACGACGGCGGCTTTAAGTATAACCCACCCAACGGAGGCCCCGCAGATAGCACCGTAACCGATTCGATCGGAGCTAAGGCCAATGCCTTCCTCGAGGCAAGCCTCGAAGGGGTGAAGCGGATTCCGCACGAACGAGCGCTTCGCGCCCCGACCACGCATCGGCACGACTACCTCAACAGTTACATCAACGATCTTGGTAATGTGATCGACCTGGATGCAGTCCGCGGTGCGAATCTGCACCTCGGCGTCGATCCGTTAGGCGGAGCCGGCGTCCATTACTGGGCCCGGATCGCCGAGCGCCATCGCTTGAACCTGACCGTCGTGAGCGAGACAGTCGATCCCACCTTCCGTTTCATGACCGTGGATTGGGACGGCCATATTCGGATGGATCCCTCGTCGCCTTACGCGATGGAGCGCTTGATCGGAATGAAGGACCGCTTCGATCTCTCTTTTGCCTGCGACACCGACCACGACCGGCACGGCATCGTGACCAGGAGCGCCGGCCTCCTCCCGCCGAATCACTTTCTTTCCGTCGCCGTTTCCCAACTCTTTCCAAGCCGTCCGCAGTGGCGTGTAGAAGCCGCAGTCGGAAAAACCGTGGTCAGCAGCGCTATGATCGATCGCGTCGCCACGAAGCTCGGCCGAAAACTCTGCGAAGTACCGGTCGGCTTCAAATGGTTCGTCGACGGCCTGCTCGATGGCTCGTTAGGCTTCGGCGGCGAGGAGAGCGCCGGTGCGACCTTCCTGCGGCGCGATGGGAGCGTTTGGACGACGGACAAGGATGGATTCATTCCCTGTTTGCTTGCAGCGGAAATTACCGCCCGGACGGGGCAGGATCCGGGCCACCTCTACGGCACACTCACGCGCAAATTCGGTGAGTCGTTTTACGATCGCGTCGAAGCGTCGGCCACTCCGCAGCAAAAGAAGCTCCTGGCAAAGTTGTCACCTGAGCACGTCAAACTGATCGACCTGGCGGGCGAGAAGATCGAAACCGTCCTTACTCACGCACCGGGCAACGGTGCTTCTATTGGCGGAGTAAAAGTCGTAACCAAAAGCGCATGGTTCGCGGCGCGCCCGTCTGGGACCGAAGATATCTACAAAATCTACGCGGAGAGCTTCAAGGATGCGGACCATCTGCGCCGCATCCTGCAGGAGGCCCAGTCGATGGTCGATGACACTCTATCACAAGCAGTAACGAAACCTGACAAGAACCATCCGTCAGGGGCCGTCATCAGATGACGGTGACGGAAGCAGTAGGGGTATGGCGCAACGAGGGAGATCCAAACGCAAGCATTCGACGATCAGGTCTATAACGAAAGCCGGGAAACAATCATGAATAAACAAACGCGACGGTCTGACATTGGCATGGTCGGCTTGGGCGTCATGGGACGCAATTTTTTGCTGAACATGGCGGACCACGGTTTTTCCTGCGCGGGTTATGACAAGGACCTGGCCAAGGTAAACAGTCTTCATCAGGAAGCAGAGAAACGGGATATCCATGGCGCTACCGACATCGAGGAGTTCGTTGCTCTACTGCGCGCGCCGCGCGCGATCATGATGCTTGTTCCCGCGGGTCCGCCGGTGGATTCAGTCATCGAGGATTTGCTGCCGCATTTGGATAAGGGCGATCTCATCATCGATGCTGGCAACTCCTACTTCAAAGACACGGATGTGCGCGCCCGAAACCTAGCGAAGAAGGGAATTCACTTCCTGGGCGTTGGCGTGTCCGGTGGTGAAGAAGGGGCGCGTCATGGGCCGAGCATTATGCCCGGCGGGCCCAAAGAGGCTTACGAACGGGTGCGTCCTGTCTTTGAAGCCGCAGCCGCGAAGGTCAACGGCGATCCATGCGTAACCTGGCTCGGTCCCGAGTCGGCCGGTCACTATGTCAAAATGGTTCATAACGGCATCGAATACGGAATCATGCAATTGATCGCCGAGACCTATGAACTGATGAAACGTGGGTTGGGAATGGACGACGATGAAATCGGCGCGGTCTATGCCTTATGGAATACGGGAGAACTCAATAGTTATCTCGTCGAGATCACCAGTCACATTTTTCCCAGACTGGACGAGAAGACCGGCAAGCGACTGCTTGACGAGATCGTGGGCGTCGCGAAACAAACAGGCACTGGCATGTGGACGTCACAGAGCGCCATGGAGTTGCAGGTGCCCATTCCGACCATCGACCTCGCGGTCGCGATGCGGGGCATGTCCGTGTTCACCGAAGAACGGGAGCAGGCCAGCGCGATCTACCAACCCGCCGGCAAAAAGATAACAAGCGGACATGACGCTTTTCTGAAGCAACTGGGCCGCGCGCTTTATGCCGCGATGATTATCACCTACGCCCAGGGGATGGCGCTCCTAGTAGTTGCTTCGGCTAAATACAAATATCAGCTCGACCTCGAAGCAGTGGCGCGGATCTGGCGGGGTGGCTGCATCATCCGGGCCGCGTTGCTGGAAGATATTCGTGCGGCGTTCCGCCTCAAGCGTTATCTGCCGAATCTGCTGCTCGATCCCAACCTTTCGCAAAAGGTGATCGAGCATCAGGCGGACCTGCGGCAGGTGGTTTCCCAGGCCGCGGCGTCTGGAATTCCGGCGCCCGCCCTCATGAGTGCGTTAGGTTATCTCGATGCCTACCGCAGCGCCTGGTTGCCCGACAATCTTATCCAGGCGCAGCGCGACTACTTCGGCGCGCACACCTACCAACGGATCGATACCAAGGGCACGTTTCACACAATCTGGAAGAAGCCGTGACAACTACTAAGACGAACGATCAACTCGAACCAACGGTATTTGTTATTTTTGGCGGGGCGGGCGACTTGACCTACCGCAAACTTATTCCCGCCCTATTCGATCTTTCCCAGGACCGAAGCATGCCCGCCGATTTTCGGTCATCGCGGTGGATCGCGTTGATTCCAGCGACCGGAAGCTGCGCCGTCGATTGCACGATGGCGTCAACCAGTTTTCCCGTTTCGGAAAAGCGAAGCCCGCAATCTGGAAGCAGTTTGCACAACACATTCATTACCAAAAGGGGGACTTCAAGAAGCTCCAGACCTACACGGACTTGGGCAAATGGTGCGCAAAGCTGGAAAAGGAATGGGGCACGAAAGCTCATCGCATCTTTTACATGGCCACACCGCCGAGTATGTTCGGCGAGATCCCCAAATACCTCGGCAAAGCAGGCTTGGCGCGAGACCGTGAATGGGCGCAGATCGTGATCGAGAAACCAATCGGCTATGACCTGAAATCCGCCCTCGCTTTGAATGGCGTCCTGGCCGGCAATTTCGAGGAATCCCAAATCTTCCGCATTGATCATTACTTGGGCAAGGAAACGGTGCAGAACATTTTGGCGTTCCGTTTTGCCAATCCTCTCTTCGAGCCAATCTGGAACCGGCGTTATGTGGAATGTATCACTATTACGGCGGTAGAAGCGGTCGGTGTCGAACACCGCGGCGGTTATTATGACCACGCGGGAGCGCTGCGCGACATGGTGCAGAATCATCTCATGCAACTGCTTTGTCTGGTGGCGATGGAACCGATGGTCTCATTCGAAGCGGACGAAATCCGGAACAAGAAGGTGGATGTGCTTCACGCCGTGCGCCCGATTCATCGGGATGCCGTCCATGAATGCGTCGTGCGCGGGCAATACGGTCCCGGTTGGGTCGACGGCAAGAAGGCCCCCGGTTACCGCGAAGAGGAAGATGTCGCGCCTGATTCCCAAACCGAGACCTTTGTCGCACTCCGGTTATTCCTCGATAACTGGCGCTGGCAGGGCGTTCCTTTCTACCTCCGCACCGGGAAACGCCTTACGCGGCAGGCCTCGGAAATCTCCATCCAGTTTCGCGGAGTTCCGCATCAGTCGTTTCCGGCTGAGTCCACTCTCGATTGGCAATCATCCCGACTGGTCATGGCGATCCAGCCTGACGAAGGCATTGTGCAGCGCTTTCAAGCCAAATATCCCGGGCCGATGATGCACCTGCGCTCTGTCGAGATGCAGTTCGACTACCAAACCGCTTTCGCCGCCCAGTCGCCGGATGCTTACGAGACGTTGCTTTGGGACGTGATGAGGAACGATGCGACGCTCTTCATGCGCGCCGACCAGGTAGAAGCCGCGTGGCGGATATTGATGCCCGTTCTCGAGGTCTGGGCGGAGGCTCCGCCGAGCGACTTTCCTAACTATGCGGCTGGCACCTGGGGACCGGAGGATGCCCAGAGGTTGCTTGCTCAAGGACACAGCTGGCCTCTTCCAACCCAATTGTCGAGCCGGCCGAAGAAAAAGGGGAAGAGTTCATGATTCCTGAGCCTAACGAGAACCACTCGAAGAAGGTTATGAAACGATCACAAGAAATTACAACGTTATTCCTCGATATCGGCGGTGTGCTGCTCACCGACGGATGGCAACGCGACTCGCGAAAACGCGCGGTCAAAGAGTTTTGTTTGGATCCGAGCGAAATGGAAGAACGACATCACATGGTGTTTGACACTTATGAGGAAGGAAAACTGACGCTTGAGGAATATCTGGATTGGGTGGTGTTCTACAAGAAACGACCGTTCACGCGGGCGCAGTTTCGCCGGTTCATGTTCGCGCAGTCGAAGCCTTATCCAGAGATGATCGAGTTCGTCCGACAGCTTAAGGCCAAATACGGCTTAAAGATCATCGTTTTGAGTAACGAAGCGCGGGAGTTAAATGCCTACCGGATTCGCAAATTCAAACTGGACGGATTTGTCGACGCGTTTGTTTCTTCCTGTTTCGTTCACCTGCGCAAGCCCGACGCAGACATTTTCCGGCTCGCGCTGGACATTGCCCAGACGCCGGCCGGGCAGATCGTCTATATCGAAAACACCGGCATGTTCGTCCAGATCGCGGATGGCATGGGGATTCGAGGCTTGCTTCACACGGATGTTCCATCGACTCGATCCAAACTAGCGGCCGAAGGATTGGCTCTCTAGCGGGCAACTATCGCCATGCCCCAGGGAGTAGACTGATGAAGGCAACCGCTAGCTCTGAAATAAACGGCTTCGTCTATTTTGCGGTCGGGGTGGCCGCGCTCGGCGGCCTGCTCTTTGGCTACGACACGGGTGTTATTTCCGGGGCCATCTTGTTTATCCAGAATCAGTTTTCGCTCTCAGCAACCATGGAGGAGATCGTCGTCAGCTCCGTGCTCGTGGGCGCTGTCATGGGTGCGGTTATCGGAGGTGCATTGACCGACCGCTTTGGGCGTCGCGGCATGATCATACTGGCTGGCAATATCTTTACGGTCACCGCTATCGGCACGGCGCTCGCACCAACCGTCACTTGGTTGATTGCCGCCAGAGTGGTGAGCGGCATCGCCATCGGCATCGCGTCTTTTATCTCGCCGATGTACATTGCCGAACTGGTGCCGTCCAAAGTCCGCGGTTCACTGGTAGCGGTGAACATGCTGGCGATCACCACTGGCATCGTGGCGGCCTATCTGGTGGACTACGCCTTTTCCGCTGTGCACGGATGGCGCTTTATGTTTGGCTTGGCCGCCATACCTTCCATCATTCTGGTAATTGGCATGTGGCGGCTGCCTGACAGTCCCCGCTGGCTAATCAGCAAGTCAAGGGTGGACGAAGCAAGGCGGGTTTTACAAAGAGTCCGGACTGACTTAGACGTAAATCCAGAGATCGCAGACATCCAGAAAAGCATGGAAGACCAGGGGGTCGGCGGAATGAAAGGACTGTTCCAGCCTTCCCTGAGGATGCCAATGATTGTCGGCTTGGGGCTGGCGATATTTCAGCAGATCACGGGCATTAACACCGTGATCTATTACGCCCCCACCATTTTCAAGTTTGCTGGCATTGCCGCCACTGGGCCCGCCATCCTGGCCGGGGCGGCTTTGACCATGGTAATGTGGGTTTTTCATGTCCTGGCCATCTTCCTACTGGACCGTATCGGCCGGAGGCCCTTGTTACTGGTTGGCGTGGGCGGTCAAATTATCGGCCTGGCAATTCTGGGTGCCGCCTTCCAGTTCCAGCAATTGGCGACTCTCAAAAGCTATATCGCGATTGGCGGTTTGGTTATCTACGTCACTTGTTTCGCTTTTGGACTCGGTCCGATTTTCTGGCTGCTAATCTCCGAGATTTATCCCTTAAAGGTCCGCGGTGCCGCGATGAGTGCGGCGACGGTTACCAACTGGGCATTGAACCTCGCGGTGGCCATAACCTTCCTAACCCTGGTCGGAGTTCTAGGACACGCGGGCACTTTCTGGCTATACGGCGTAATCGCGATCGGAGCCTGGGTCTTCTTTTATCTCCTAGTCCCGGAAACCAAGGGCAAGAGTCTGGAACAAATTGAAGCGCACTGGCGGGCGGAAAAGTCTCCTCGGGCGTTATGAAAACAGGAGCGTGAGCTTATGAAGCAATTCATTTTAGCGTGCCGGCTTTCAAGGAGGTTGACTTGAAGAAATAGCGGGAAGTCCCGATGAAACAAGGGGACCGAAAACGAACCTCAAAGTCTTATTGGATGGGAACGACGGACCAGGCAGACCAAAGATCACCGCAACATGGGTAAATCCGGCAATAAGAAGATTGGGTTTTGGGCGGTGGTGGCCATCGGCGTCGGTGGGATGGTCGGGGGCGGGATTTTTGCCGTGCTGGGACTGGCGGTGCAATTGGCACACGGCGGTACGCCGGCGGCGTTTGCCCTCGCGGGCGTCGTGACTTTGTTGACGACGTATTCGTATGCCAAGCTTACCGTCGCTTATCCGAGTCGCGGCGGGACAGTTACCTTCCTCAACCGCGCGTTCGGAGCGGGCATGTTTACCGGCAGCCTGAACGTGTTGTTATGGCTAAGTTACGTTGTGATGCTGTCGCTCTATGCGCTCGCGTTTGGCAGTTACGGCGCGACGTTCCTGCCGGAAGCATGGCAGACGATTGGTAAACATGCGCTGATCAGCCTCAGCTTGATTACGATTACCGGTCTTAACCTGTTCCGTGCCGGAGTGATCGGCAAGGCGGAGAACTGGATTGTTGGATTGAAAGTTGCGATCCTGTTGTTCTTCGTCGGCGTCGGGTTTGCGGGGATCAAAACCGCCCAGATCGCGCCTGGCTCGTGGTCGCCACCGCTGCAGTTGGCGGCGTGCGGGATGATCATCTTTCTGGCCTACGAAGGGTTCGAGTTAATCGCCAACACCGCGCGCGACGTGCGGAATGTGGAGCGGACATCGCCGCGCGCCTACTACACCGCAGTGGGGTTCGTGATCGTATTGTATGTGCTGGTTTCGCTCGTCACCGTGGGAAATCTCGCGGTAGACAAGATCGTAGCGGCCAGGGACTACGCCTTGGCGGAGGCGGCGCGACCGTTTCTTGGGCAGGCCGGTTTCACGCTGATCGCGATCGCTGCAATGTTATCCACCGCTTCCGCGATCAATGCCACGCTCTACGGGGCGGCCCGATTGAGTTACTGCATCGCGCGCGACGGCGAATTGCCGGCGGTTCTGGAACGGAAAGTGTGGGGTCAACGAGTGGAAGGGCTGTTTATTACTGCCGGCCTGACGCTGTTTGTGGCTAACGCCTTTGATTTGACCATTATTTCGACGGTGGGCAGCGCCGGGTTTCTGTTGATCTTCGCGGCCGTAAACACCGCCAACGCGCGGCACGCGCCCCACACCAAGAGTCGCGGCTGGATTTCGGCAGCCGGGGCCGTCGCATGTTTGGCGGCGTTAGGCGCGTTGATTTGGCAAACGGCGCGGACCGGACCCATGAAGTTGTGGGTGCTGGGGGCGATGGTCGCCTCGGCGGTGATCATCGAGGGAATGTATCGGCTGACAAACCGGGAGATCCATTTACATGAATAACCAGTCAACCCAACCGCACCGCGATCCGTCACTGATCCTAGCCATCAATGGCGGCTCCTCCAGCATTAAGTTTGCGACCTACCGGGTCGGCGAACCCCTGGCGCGCGCGCTGCACGGCAAAGTTGATCGCATCGGACTTAACGGAACGAAGCTAACGTTCACTGATTGTAGCGATAAGAAGTCGGAAAGCCGAGACGTCCCCGCCACCGATCACAATTCGGCAGTGAAATTCCTGATCGATTGGCTCGAAGGCCAGAAGAGCTTTGAATTCGTCCGGGCGGTGGGACATCGAGTCGTTCATGGCATGCAACACACCGCGCCGGAGCTGGTCACACCAGAGTTACTTGACGAACTGCGTCGCATCAGCCCGATTGATCCGGACCATCTGCCGCGCGAAATCGAACTGATCGAAGCGTTGCGCGAGCGTCATCCGAAACTGCCACAGGTAGCCTGTTTCGATACGGCGTTTCATACCACGATGCTACGAGTGGCTAAGTTACTTCCGATTCCGCGCCGCTACGAGGGGAAAGGAGTGCAACGTTACGGCTTCCATGGTTTGTCTTACGCCTATCTCATGGAAGAGCTGGCGCGCCTCGGCGATCCGGCGGCCACGAAAGGCCGAGTGATTCTCGCGCATCTCGGTAACGGCGCGAGCATGGCCGCGGTCCGCGACGGCAAGAGCATCGACACCAGCATGGCTTTCACGCCGACGGCGGGCTTGGTGATGAGCACGCGCTCGGGCGATCTCGATCCGGGATTAGTTAATTACCTCGCGCGCACCGAGCAGATGACGGCGGCGCAGTTTCAAAAAATGGTGAACCAGGAGTCGGGGCTACTCGGTGTCTCTGAGACCAGCTCGGACATGCGCGATCTGCTCGCCCGCGAAGCGAAGGATGTGCGGGCGGCGGAAGCCGTGGCGCTGTTTTGTTATCAGGCGAAAAAGTGGATCGGAGCTTATGCCGCGGCGCTCGGTGGATTAGACACGCTCGTCTTCGCCGGAGGCATCGGCGAAAACGCGCCGCTTGTTCGCGCGCGTATCTGCGAGGAGTTGGGCTTTCTTGGGATTGAATTGAATGAGTCGCGCAACGCGGAGACTGCGGAGGTGATTTCGACCGACGCCAGCAGCGTCACGGTTCGCGTTATGAACACGGATGAGGAACTGATGATCGCGCGCTCGGTGTGCAGCACCCTGGGAGCCGGCCGCAACGCGCTTTGACTGAACCGCCTCGCCCGCCGCGAGGCCGGTTGCGGATAGCCTGCGGCTATAACGGCAGGACCCGGAAGGTATTGGCCGGACCAACGGTGTGACCCGATGCTCATGATTGGGCGAGGCAGAATCGGCGCACTCTGAGGTTTCCTCGCTCCTCAACGCAAAGGACCGCACATGAAAGATCACGTCTACAAACTCATCGAACTCACCGGCACATCGACCACTTCCATCGAAGACGCGGTCGAGAAGGCCGTCAAACGGGCGCACAAAACCATCAAGAACCTGTGCTGGTTCCAGGTGATCGAAATGCGCGGGAATATCGACAAAGGGAAGGTTCAGCACTGGCAAGTGACCATTAAGGTCGGCTTCACCGTTGAAGACTGACCGAGGACACGAATTTTATGAAAGACTCATGATGATGAATCACGCCGGTGGATGGATGAATGGTTGGATGGGCGGTGGCATGTGGATCTGGACAGTCATTGCGGTCCTCGTGGTGGTGCTGCTGGTCGTCGCGATTAACAAGCTGTCCAAGAAATGATCGTGCGTGTGCTGCTTTGGAGATGAACTCTGAATGGAGAGCGGAGGATCAAAATGCTTAGTGGCGTAATGCTTCTGTGGTTTGTGCTCACCGCGCTGTCGCTGCTGTTTGTGGTGGTTGACGTTCGGACTACGCCGGAATCCTCTGTTCTTAAGTGGGGGTTCGTCCTGCTTACCGCCTATACCGGGCCGCTGGGCGCATTTCTGTATGTGTTGGGTTGTCGCGAACCACTGCCGGGATTGCATGAACGCTACGTCGCGACCCGTTGGAGACAGGTCCTGGGCTCGACCATGCATTGTGTGGCGGGCGATGGCGTGGGCATCCTGGCGGGCGCGGTCATCGCCAGTATTTTTCATTTAAGCAAAGTCGCAGATATTTCGCTCGAGTATGCCTTGGGCTTTAGCTTCGGTTGGAGTATTTTTCAAGCCCTGTTCATGCGGGACATGGCAGGTGGTTCCTATCCGCGGGCGCTTTCCAGCACCTTCTTTCCGGAGCTGCTGTCCATGAACTGTCTCATGGCTGGCATGGTGCCGGTGATGACGTGGGCCATGAAACGAGTTCCGATGGGCCACCATCCATCGGGACCGGCATTTTGGTTTATCATGTCGATGGCTCTTTTGATGGGTTTCATCACCGCATATCCCATGAATTGGTGGTTGGTGTCCCATCACCTGAAACACGGTATGTTGACGGTGCAATCACCGGAGCCCGTCCACGGTGGAGCGCACGAAAGTATTCATGACGATCACACCCCCAGCCAGCGCACGAACAGCGCGCAACTGGAGAATAAAGCTGCGATGGACGGCGAGGTGGAAAAGGTATCGAGCGGTGCCCTCATCTGGATGACCCTGCTCTCCTTTGTAATACTGGGACTGGGGCTATCCATCGCCATTATTTTTGGCAGGACTTAAAAAGTCAAAATCAGCAGACAGACAACAATAAGCGAGAAAGAAACATGACCATGAAAACAACGAAGACCGAAGCCATCGACCCCGTCTGCGGCATGACCGTGGATACCGCTACCGCCCTTCACGCCGAGCGCGAAGGAAAGACGTCCTACTTCTGCAGCGAGCACTGCCGGGAGAAATTTCTTTCCGCGCCCGCCGATGCCAAGCCCGACGAAAAATCGGGTGGCTGCTGCTGCGGGTAATGCCGCGAGACAAGCCTTCAGAACGAACCAAGGATACCGCCCGCTCGATGCTCAAACCTGAGTCTTCGAAAAGGGAAACAATACCGAAGCGCACTCTATGAAAACAAACACTCTCACGCCCGAACTGCTCGACAAGATCGACGCTTACTGGCGTGCGGCGAATTACCTCTCGGTCGGCCAGATTTATCTCTTCGATAATCCGCTGCTCAAGCGCCCGCTCACGCTCGCGGACATCAAGCACATGTTGCTCGGCCACTGGGGCACGACGCCCGGGCAGAACTTCATCTACGCGCACTTGAATCGGGTCATCAAAAAGTACGATCTCGACATGATTTACGTGTCCGGTCCAGGGCACGGCGGACCGGCGGTCGTGGCCAACACCTATCTCGAAGGCACCTACAGCGAGATCTATCCGAACATCAGCCAGGATGAAGCGGGGCTGCAGAAGCTCTTTCTGCAGTTTTCCTTTCCCGGGGGCATTCCCAGTCACGCTTCGCCGGAATGCCCGGGCTCGATCCACGAAGGCGGCGAACTGGGCTATTCGCTCAGCCACTCTTTCGGTGCGGTCTTTGACAATCCCGATCTCGTCGTCGCCTGCTGCGTGGGCGATGGCGAGGCGGAGACCGGACCGCTGGCCACGTCGTGGCAGTCAAACAAGTTTCTCGATCCGGTCACCGACGGCGCGGTGCTGCCGATCCTGCACCTCAACGGCTACAAGATCGCCAACCCGACCATTCTCGCGCGCATCGAACCGGAGGAACTGGATCATTTCATCCGAGGCAATGGCTGGACGCCCTATTACGTCGAGGGACATGAGCCGGCTCTGATGCACGAAGCCATGGCGACGACGCTCGACGTGGTGATGGAGGAGATCAGACGCATCCAGCACGAGGCCCGTGTCAACGGCAACACCATGCGCCCGCGCTGGCCGATGATTGTCCTCAAATCTCCCAAAGGCTGGACCGGCCCGAAGTGGGTGGATGGCCTGCAAATCGAAGGCACGTTCCGCGCGCATCAAGTGCCGCTCTCTGATCCGGCTACGCATCCCGAACATCTCAAGCTGCTGGAGGAATGGTTGCGCAGTTACAAGCCGGAAGAACTATTCGATGTCCAAGGCCGCCTAATGCCGGAACTGGCCGAACTCGCGCCCAAAGGCGAACGGCGCATGGGCGCGAATCCACACGCGAACGGCGGATTGCTGCTTCGCGATCTGATCATGCCGGACTTTCGCGAATACGCGGTGGACGTGCTGTCACCGGGATCGGTTCGCGCCGCCGATGCGCACGAACTCGGCGTGTTTCTGCGCGATGTGGTCAAACTGAATAGTGAGCAACGCAACTTCCGCATCTTCGGCCCGGACGAAACGCTCTCCAATCGCCTGACCGCGGTCTTCGAGGCGACCGATCGGCAGTGGGACGCGCGCACCCAGGACAACGATGAGTTCCTCGCGCTCGACGGCCGGGTCATGGAAATGCTGAGCGAGCATCAATGCGAAGGCTGGCTCGAAGGTTACCTGCTTACCGGCCGGCACGGCCTCTTCAATTGCTACGAGGCGTTCATCCACATCATTGACTCGATGTTCAACCAGCACGCGAAGTGGCTGAAGGTCACGGCTGGCCTGCCTTGGCGGGCACCGCTCGCGTCGTTGAACTATCTGCTGGCCTCCCACGTGTGGCAGCAGATGCACAACGGTTTCACCCATCAAGACCCGGGTTTTATTGACCACGTCGTGAACAAGAAAGCCGCCGTCGTGCGCGTCTATCTGCCGCCGGACGCCAACTGTCTGCTTTCGGTTTGGGATCATTGCTTGCGCAGCCGACACTACGTCAACGTCGTGATCGCCGGCAAGTATCAGGCCCCGCAATGGCT
>JBKJNW010000025.1:0-11469 GCA_046593335.1 Chthoniobacterales bacterium
GGGGCCAGTTCCGTCTCGCTTTTCGGGGTGATTTTTCCGACCAGGATGTCGCCCGGCTTTACTTCTGCGCCGACGCGAATAACGCCGTCGGAGCCGAGGTTGCGGAGCGCTTCTTCGCTCACGTTCGGAATGTCACGGGTGATTTCTTCGGGGCCGAGCTTGGTGTCGCGGGCGCCGATTTCAAACTCGTCGATGTGAATGGAAGTGTAGATGTCTTCCTTCACCACCTTCTCCGAGATCATGATCGCGTCCTCGAAGTTGTAACCGTTCCACGGCATGAAGGCGACGAGCACATTGCGGCCGAGCGCGAGCTCGCCGTGTTCGGTGTTCGGGCCGTCCGCGATGACCTGGCCGCGCTTCACGTGCTGGCCTTTCTTCACAATCGGCTTCTGGTTGACGCAGGTGCCGGCGTTCGAGCGCATGAACTTGCGCAGCTCGTAGACGTGGATGCCGGCTTCTAGGTCGGTCTTAAGTTTCTTGCGGCCTTCCGGCATGTGGCCATCCTTCGTCACCACGATCTGGTCCGCGGTGACGGAGGCGACTTTGCCGGCTTCGGTCGAAACCACGACGGCGCGGGAATCGCGCGCGACTTTGCCTTCGAGGCCGGTGCCGACGAGCGGCGACTCGGAAACGATCAGCGGCACTCCCTGGCGTTGCATGTTCGAGCCCATGAGCGCGCGGTTCGCGTCATCGTGCTCGAGAAAAGGAATGAGGCCGGCGGCGACCGAAACGAGCTGCTTCGGCGAGACGTCCATGTAATGGACTTTCGCAGGCTCCACTTCGAGGAAGTCGCCCCGATATCGGACGGAAACTTTTTCCCCGGTAAAATGACCTTTCGCGTCCATCGGCGCATTGGCCTGCGCGACGATGAAGTTCTCTTCCCGATCGCCGGTCAGATAGTCAACTTGGTCGCTGACGCGGCCTTTCTCGACTTTTCGGTAAGGCGTTTCGATGAATCCGAATTCGTTGATCCGGGCAAAGGTGCTCATCGAGCTGATGAGACCGATGTTCGGGCCTTCCGGCGTCTCGATCGGACAAATGCGGCCGTAGTGCGAAGGATGCACGTCGCGCACCTCGAAGCCGGCGCGATCGCGGCTCAGACCGCCTGGCCCGAGGGCCGAGAGACGGCGCTTGTGTGTCAACTCCGCGAGCGGGTTGGTCTGATCCATGAATTGCGAAAGCTGCGAACGACCGAAGAAATCGCGCACCACAGCGCTGAGCGCCTTCGGGTTGATCAGCTTCTGCGGCGTCATGCCGTCGATGTTCACGTCAAACAAAGTCATACGCTCTTTCACGAGGCGCTCGGTGCGGGCGAGACCGACGCGGCACTGGTTGGCGAGCAATTCGCCCACCGTCCGGACGCGGCGGCTGCCGAGATGATCGATGTCATCGAGGGTGCCTTCGCCGCGGCGGAGGTTGATGAGATATTTGATCGCAGCGATGAAATCCTTGTCGGTCAGGATGCGTTCGCCGAGATCGACGTCGATGCTGAGTTTCTGGTTCAGCTTGTAGCGACCGACGCGGCCGAGGTCGTATTTCTTTGGGTCGAAGAAGAGACGTTTGAGCAGCGCGCGGGCGTTTGCCACGGTCGGCGGATCGCCAGGGCGCAGCTTGCGGTAAATGTCCTTGAGCGCTTCTTCCTGGTCGTGCGCGGGATCTTTTTTCAACGCTTTCACGACGGTGTCGTCATGCGTGATGTCGATCACTTTCACTTCCTTATGTCCGAGCGCCTTGATCTGGGCGACGGCGGCGAGGGTGAGCGGCTCGAAAGCACGGGCAACCGTCACTTCACCGTCGAGGACGTCGGCAGTCAGGACTTTCATCGCGAGACTCTCTTCGTCGAGCTTGTCACTCAGCTTGAGGTTTTCGATGTTGTAGAAAAGTTTGATCACCTCTTCATCCGAGCCGTAACCGAGGGCGCGGAGGAAGGTAGTGGCGAGGAATTTCCGGCGGCGTTTGCGCCGGTCGAGATAGATGTAGAGCAGGTCGCTGGTGTCGAACTGCACTTCGATCCACGAACCGCGATCCGGGATAATGCGGAAACTGTAGAGGACTTTGCCATTGAGATGGATGCTCGACTCGAAAGCGATGCCGGGAGAGCGATGCAGCTGGCTAACGACGACACGCTCGGCGCCGTTGATGACAAAGGTGCCGGACGGCGTCATGAGCGGGATTTCGCCCATGTAAACTTTCTCTTCCTTCGTCCCCTTTTCTTCCTTGAGCTGGAAAGTGACGTGGAGCGGCGCGCTGAAAGTCTGGCCTTCGCGCTGAGCTTCCAGAGCGCTCAGTTTGGGCTCGCCGATTTCATACTGGCTGAAATCGAGGGTCGCTTTTTCGTCGTAGCTCTCGATCGGAAAAACTTCCTTGAAAACGGTCTGCAGGCCGGTGTTCTTCCGCTTGCTCGGCGGGACGTCTTTTTGTAGAAAATCGACGTAGGAATTGAGCTGAACCTCGATCAGGTTGGGCGGCTCAATCGCCTCTTTGATTTTGCCGAAGTGGATACGCTCTATTGCAGTACGATCAGACATAACGGTGCACCAATCTCCAATGGTTTAAAACCTGCAACGACCCTGGATGCAGGTCGCGAGGAGTACGAGGTTTACGGTTTTTTCTGGAAATAGCGGGCGAAAAAACTGGCAGCAAAACGGCGGTCTGTCAAAAGACCTCCACCGTTTTGTTGCCAATCTTGAGATTTGCCGTCGAGAGCGAGTTAAAAATACGTCGGGCGTTCCTGGAGCCTGAAAAAAGGGGGACGTAACTATTCACATCCTGCAGGAGGGCGCAAGTGCTTTCTCGCACTGCGCCCGCCGGAGGATGGAAAATTATTTGATTTCGACTTTGGCGCCGGCCGCTTCGACCTTTTTCTTGATCTCTTCGGCTTCTTCCTTGGTCACGCCTTCCTTCATCGTCTTGGGCGCGCCCTCGACCAGAGCCTTGGCTTCCGCCAGGCCGAGTCCGGGGACAGCGGCGCGAACTTCCTTGATCACGCCGATTTTGTTTGAGCCCATTTCCTTCAGGATAACGTCGAAAGTGGTCTTCTCTTCAGCTGCCGGAGCCGCTGCGCCGCCGCCACCGGCGGGAGCCGCCATGGCCACGGGAGCCGCTGCGCTGACGCCCCATTTTTCTTCGAGTTGCTTCACCAATCCAGCAACTTCCAGAACGGTCAGGCCGCTGAGTTGCTCCACAATTGTATTTGTATCTGCCATTTTAGTTTCCTCCAATTGCCGCTCCCGGAAGCCCCCGGAAAATTACAGCCGACAGCCGTCGACTCGGACAGTGTTTGTTTTTTTGTTGCTCGACCCGCGGTCGCGGGACGAAATTTGTTAGTCGTTAGGCTGCGGCCTCGGCCGGTTGCCCTTCTTTTTCGGCTTTCGCGTTCAGGAGCCGGGCCAGGGACGCGGCCGGTTCGTTCAAAGTCCGGACCAATTTGGTCGCCGGCGCCAAAAGCATACCCAGAAGCTGCGAAAGCAGGATGTCGCGCGAAGGCAAGTCGGCTAGCGACTCCACCTCGGCGGTCGAAAGCACCGCCTTGTCGACCACGCCGACTTTCAGCGCCGCGATCTTGAACTCAGCGGCGAAGGCCTTCAAAACTTTCGCCACCGGGGCCACGTCGGAGTTACCCGTCACGACCGCAGTCTGGCCGGTCAATTGCTCGCTCAGGTCCGGCATTCCGCTCGCCGACATGGCGCGCTTGAGAAAGCTGTTCTTGACCACATGGACTTCGGCCCCGGTCGGGGCGAGCCGGTTCCGCAATTCGCCGAATTGGTCGACCTTCATCCGCTGATAATCAGTCACCAGGATGAACGGCGAACCGGTCAGTTTCGCGGAAAGGTCCTCAACGATATTGGCTTTTTCGGGTCTCATAAAAAATTAGATGCTGAGATAAGGCGAAGGATCGACGCGCAATCCGGGCGACATCGTCGCGGCCAGCGTCATGCCATCGACGAAACGTCCCTTGGCCGTTGCCGGCCGGGCTTTGACCACGGCTTCGATAATCGCCGTTCCGTTCTCAAGTAACTGGTTTTCCGCGAATGAAAATTTGCCGACTGGCACTGCGATGTTGCCATTTTTATCGAGCTTGAACTCGACCCGGCCCGCCTTCACTTCAGCCACCGCCTTGGCGGTATCCTCCGTCACCGTTCCGATTTTCGGATTCGGCATCAGCCCACGCGGTCCGAGCACTTTACCGAGCTTGCGCACTTCGGACATCGTTCCGGGGGTCGCAATCGCGACGTCGAAATCCTGGAAACCTTCCTGGCACTTCTTTATCAGATCCTCATAACCGACGTATTCCGCCCCGGCATCCTTCGCCGCCTGTGCCGCCGCGCCTTGCGCGAAAACGAGCACGCGCACTTGCTTGCCGCTGCCGTGCGGGAGCGGGCAGGTGCCACGGACCATCTGGTCGGATTGTTTCGGATCAACCCCGAGCCGGAACGACATCGTAACCGTCTGGTCAAATTTTGTCGGCGGCAGTTTCTTCAGTTGGCTGACCGCTTCCGAGAAACTGTAGGTTTTGTTGCGGTCCACCAGCTCGGCGGCCGCGCGATAACGTTTAGAGCGATTTTTTTGCATGATAATGTCAGTTCCGACGAGCCCCGCGTCTGCGGGACTCTCCTGATTTGGTCGCCTTTCAGCGAGGAGGGACGTGAAGTTAGAGGCATTTTCCGGATTGTCAAAACCCAAAACGACCCTTGAGACTCGTTCAGTTTTTACCCCGGCGAATCACCGAGGTCATCCCCTGCGGATTAAACCAAATCAATGACGATCCCGGCGACGTTTAATCAATATCCACGATGAACATCACCAGGGTCACCCGCTCATGCATTTCTCTCCGACGTTGAGAAGTTCGGGGTTTTTAGCCAGAAAACGCACACCGGGGCAAGACAGAATCTTCGCCTCATCGCCTCTCGGCAGGCCAGCCGGTCAGAGCCGCACGACGGTCAGCTCCGGGCGGCAGTTGAATCGGATCGGATACATGTAGGTGCCGACGCCGACGTTTACGTAGAGCGGGCCGCCTAACGATTCAAAGGCTCCCATTTGGTAACGGCCGACCCCATAGGGCAAAACGGGAGCGCCGTAGAACGGAATGCGCACCTGCCCGCCATGGGAATGGCCAGCGAGAATGAGGTCGTAGCGGCGTCCTTCCAGCCGGTCGGCTTGGATCGGGTAATGGATGAGCAGCAGCCGGCGCGGCGCCTTCGCTTCTACTAGCTGGTGCACGCCGCGCAATCCCATCCCGATGAGCTCGAGATTCTCCTGCGCGAGGACAACGCTGCGATCCTCCAGCCACTCGCCTCCGGTCGCGCGGAAGGCCCTCTCGTACTCCCGAAAGTCAGCCCCGCTCCCGTAATCCCAATTGCCCGGACAACCGTAAACCGGACGCTCGATCTGGCGGATGAAATCGAGCGCGGCCGGCGCGAAGCGTTTGTCTTCCACCAAGTCGCCGGTGAAGCAGACAAACTCGGGCGCGAGCGCGTTGATTCTGCGCACCACGCTGGCCGCGTATTCGGCGTCGCCTTTGTAATGAAAATCGCTGAACTGCACGAGACGGCAGGTCGCCTCCGGCCGGAGATCGAAATGCGTCACCCGCAGCCAGGATGGTTCAACGAGGCGACCGTCGATTCCGGCCGCGGCCGGTAAAGCGACCAGGCCGAGGCCGATAAACTGCCGCCGGGTGAGTCGCCGCACGTTCGTTAATCCGGGAAAGTGAGGAGGCGCATGTAGGCCTTCCCGCTCTCGGTCAGGCGGGCGCTGCTCCCGCGTCCGGCGAGGTGCCGGGTGAGATTGCGCAGATCGCCCGGACCCGGCTTGACGTAGGAAATCTCAGCCGCGCTCACCGCTCGGCTGCTTGGCGCCAGCCGCAGCGGTAGCCCCGAGCGGGTGAAAGAGATTTCCCAAGAGACTGGCTTTTCGTTAGGCGAACCGGTCATCATCCATGGATAGCGCCGGGGAAGCTGAAAGTTAGGCGAGTCCGGAATGATCACTTTGTAAAAAACTTCTTCGCGGCCAAGAAAGGCGGGGAGAGTGAGCGAGGGCTTGGCGCGCGCGGCGAGGATGAGCCGCGGCAGATCGAGCCCGGCGAGGTTAAGGCCATTATAAATTCCGTGCCGGTTCGGTTCACTTTTGAAAAAGGTCTCGTGCCACGCTTCGAAATGGTCGTTCAGAAGGAGATTGAGCTCGACGTGAACGTGCGACCGCTCGCGATTAATCCCGCTCCCGGTGTGCCCCATGATCCCAACCTTCTCCCCCTGCCGCACAGCCTCCCCGGCCGAGACTGCGATCGTGCTCAGATGCGCGTAGAGACTGTAATAAGGACAGCCGCCCCAACGATGCTCGACCACGACATAACGACCGTAGTTGGAAGAGCCCGCCGCCTGGCTCGTGTAAACCACTTTCCCCGCCGCCATCGCGCGCACTTCGTCGAGCGGTTCGCCGCGGGCATCGCGCCGCATCGGCCGAATGTCCATCCCCTCATGAAACCGGGTGTAGACCTGACCCGCGGCTGTCTCCACCGGGTCGCGCACAAAACCGTATTGCCCGCCCTGCCAGGGAAAAGAAATCGCCCCGCGCAGGTTGCGTTGGATGACTTGGTAGAAATTCTCGTTGTCGCCCCGCAGCAGCGCGGTGTTGTCGGTCGGCAAAACCAGGTCCACCGGAGCCTCATCCGCTCGCGCAAAAGCGGTCACGGCCAGAAAGAGCAACGCCCAGGCGCGCACCACGCCGCTCATTTTTTCTTCCGCCCGCCGATGAGCTTCCAATCTTTGTGCATCGATTTGATGTCCGCCTCGGTCAGGCCGGAGGCGAGATAAATCTTCCCGTCCTTGTTCCGCCGATCGATCTGCAATTCCGTCAAGGGCCGGCCGTTTAAAAAGACATAAAGGATCGCGCCGCGATGCTCCACGCTCAGGGTATCGAGCACCGTGCGCCCATGATCGTCGAGCTCGAGGAGCGCCCCGTAGCTGCCATCGGCGGCGCGATACGGGTAGTAACGTTTCACATCGCGCTCGCTCAGCCAGGCGGTTTTCTCGATGAAAACGTCGCGCCCAGTGAGCGATCGAATCGGTTGCGCGAAGCCAGCGCTGTCGCGCTGGTTCGCCTCCACGTGCACCCGAAAAGTGCAGTGCGCAGAGCCCGCTTTCGCGCCCAGGCCGAGGGCAAAAAAGAGCGCGGCGGCGAGCAGAGTCCTCATGGCGGATTGATAAAGGGTTTGACAGGTTTTGCAACGTTGGCCTCTTTGGAGCGAATGAGACTAACGTTCGTTTGCGCTACGCTGGCTCTGCTCGTGACCGTCGCGGACGCGCCCGCGCAGGAGAAAAGGGGCTGGCTTAGCCGGATGCTGCATCCCTTCAGTTCCTCGGAGAAAATCCCGCAATACAAAAACTCGAAAATTCGCGGCCTCGCCCTCACGGTCGAACTGCCGGGCGAGCCTGTGAAACTTTCCGAGGTCCGTCAGTTGCCGGTCCATGTCATCCTGACCAACCGGGGCGATCGCGCGGTCGAAATGGTTTTTCCGAGCGAGCAGCGGATCGAAATCCTGCTCCACGATTCCAACGGTCGCGTCCTGACCCGCTGGTCGGAGAACCGCGCTTTTGCCGAGCAGGTCGGCACTCTCCTGATTAATCCGGGCGAGCATGTCGAGTACTCCGAGACGATCGCGACGCGTGAACTCTCATCCGGCCGAGTCTTCACGGTCGAGGTGACGCTCCCGGCCTATCCGGAGATTGTGGCGCAACGGAAATCGATCGCCGCACCCTGAGCTGGCTCCGCTCGGCGAAGCGCGAGCCTGATGATGAAGACAAACTCTAAGGACCGAAATAAATCGGAAGCGAACGCCCGCGCTTCGCAGAGCGAAGCGTCCACAGGGTCGCTCTTCTCTGATTACCATCTTCATCCGCAGGGACATCGGGACCAGCCTTACACTCAGGAACTTCTCCAGCCGTGGGCGGACCACGCTCGCAAAATCGGTCTGCGCGATTTCGCTCTGACAGATCACGATCGCTACCATCGCGGGGTCGATTTCGAGCAAATCGCGCGGCTGCGCGTGGCGAATCCCGATCTCAAAATCCGCGCCGGGATCGAGCTCGATAACGATCCCGTCCATTCCGCCGCCGGCCGCGCCTGGGTGGAGAAAAACTGGGACCGGCTCGATTTCGTCCTCGGCTCCGTCCATTTCCTGCGCGGCGACTGGGCCTTCGATCACTCCGGCCAAAAAGCGGAATTTGCGCGGCGCGACATCAACGAAGTGTATGCCGATTATTACGAACGCATCCGCGCGATGGCGAGGAGCGGGCTGGTCGATTGCATGTCCCATCTCGATCTCGTCAAAATCTTCGGGTTCCGGCCAACGAACGACTTGGGCGCGCTGCTCGATACGGTGCTCTCCGAGATCCGGGAAGCGAACCTGGCGATGGAATTATCCACCGCCGGCTGGCGCAAACCGGTCGGCGAGCTTTACCCGAGCGACGAGATCATTCGCCGCGCGGTCGCGAAAGGCATCCCCTTCACCACCGCTTCCGATGCGCATTCGCACGTGCAATTGGGCGAAAACTTCGAGCGGTTGGCGGAAAAAATGGCGGCGTTCGGAATTCGCGAGGTCGCGGTTTTCGACCGGCATCAGCGATCGTCGGCGGCACTCTAGTAATCCGCTCGAGCGCGCGACTGCCAAGAGATCCTCAGGCGGCCTTTCTCCAGCCAAAAATGCGGACTGGGAGAAACAAGATCGCGCTCACCAGGGCGAGGAGCGCTTCGAACGCCACCCCGACGAGCCGAAACGGCAGTGCCAGCAACCAGACAAACGGGAAAAGCAGCAGGGCGAGCAACGCCAGCGGCCAGGAGAGAATCAGCAGAATGCACCAACCAACGAGCAGAATCAGCGTCTTCACCGTTCTAGCTTTTCATGTGATTGCCCGGCGTCAACCACCCTCCCCTCCCCCACAACCGCGTCATGTCCCCGCAATTCACTCATAATGTCGAAACAATGGACAAAAGGTTCATCTCGGTGCCAGTATTGTCGCTGGGTTTACACGGTTTTGCTTCCGGTTCGCATAGTTATGCGCAAGGTCTTCCTTTTTTTCCTTATTCCTGTCGTCGGGTTTTGCGCGGCAGCGTCGGCACAGCAATTCACCGATGTCTCGGTCGCAGCCGGCCTGCATCGCGATCTGACCCGTGCCTGGGGGAACCCGCTCTGGGGCGATTTTAATAATGATGGCCGCCTCGACCTGCTCGTTTCTAACCACGAGACGCCCAAAGGCGTGAACGAAGGAGGAATCCTTCCCTATATCTACGTCAACAACGGCGACGGCACCTTTACCGATGTCATCGCGACTTCCGGGATCATGGAAGAGGATGTGGACACAGGCGCGTGGCAGGGGATCTCGATCGCCGATTACGATGGCGATGGTAACCTTGATATCTATATCGCGGAGCCGGCATTTGGGGGCGGCTTCTCTTCGACCTACGACCTTCTCTACAAAGGATTGGGCAATGCTACCTGGACTTATTCGAGCCCGAACGCCGGCATCCTCTTCTCCCAGGACTACGGTGAGTGCTCTTTCTTTTTCGATTATGACAATGACGGGCTGCTCGACATTTTCGTGAAAAATATCCCCGCCAAGGTCGGGCAAACCGGTGCCAATGTCCTTTACCATAACAACGGCGACGGCACCTTCACTTCCCTTGTCGGTGCCGCCGGCCTCGCTGATGCCACTCATGGTGTGACCGAAGGAACCATTGTCTCCTTCGCCGACTACGATAATGACGGGCTGATGGATGTGGCTTTCAGTGGTAACGGCACGGCCGAGGCCCTCTATCATCACAACAGCGACGGCACCTTTGTCGATGTCACGACCGTTGCGGGCATTACGCCGGGGGCCAACTCGCAGGGTATCGCCTGGGGTGACTACAATAATGATGGCCTGCTCGACCTTTACATTTCCCACGGGGCCGCGAATGGAAACGGCAATCTGCACAACAGCCTCTACCGGAATAACGGGGACGGCACGTTCACCGACGTCGCGGCCGAGAGCGGAACTGACGACAACACGGACACCTGGGCGACAGTCTGGGGTGATTACGACAACGATGGTTTTCTCGACCTGTTCGTGGCGCGGCCCGGCACCGGGCAGGTCGGGCCGGGTAACGCAAACATCCTGTACCACAATAATTGCGACGGGACATTCACCGATGTAGCGGCCCAGGAAGGAGTGGCTCTGCAAGATGATCTGGTCGCATCCGCGCACAAGGTGGCGGCCTGGGGTGACTACAATGACGACGGCTTTCTCGATCTCTGTGTGAAGGACGGGATCGGGCCGCATCTGGTCACCGGCGACGCTTACAAGGGATTGCACTATCTCTTCCGGAATAACGGGAACAGTAATCATTATCTGAAAGTGAATTTGCAGGGTGTCACTTCCAATCGAAATGGGATCGGCGCTCGCGTGACTGTGACTTTCGACGGCAAAATCGCTTTTCGGGAGAACAACGGCGGTGGCGGTGGCGAATGGGGATCGCAAGGCGCTGGTCCACTTCATTTGGGGATCGGTTCCGCCAGCACGGCCGTGGTCGAAGTGCGCTGGCCAAGCGGCAGGACCGACACGATGACAAACGTCCCGGCAAACTCGACGATTACAGTTGTCGAGAACACAGCTTCGGCTCCCACCATTACCCGGCAACCGCGCGATGCCAAAGCCAGGTCAGGGCAGACAGCTACCTTTCGAATCAAGGCTACGGGCAGCGGCCCACTGAGCTACCAATGGAAAAAGAACGGCTCTCTGATCGGTGGGGCGACCAGCACCTCCTACACAACGCCGCCGACCACACCGCAGGATAACGGCTCACTCTTCAGTGTTACCGTGAGTAACCCTGGCGGGAGCGTGGACAGTCAGGACGCCAAGCTGTCAGTGAGATAGTTTCGCCGGGCACGCTCGACGAGCGGGTCACTTTCCCAATCCGCCCAGACCCGGCAGATTCATTCCCCGGTCAGTTTCGACATTTCCGAGCCGGCCGCAAATTTGGACGACCCCGGCGGCCGAGCTCGATCCCGCCTGGCAGCGAGAGCTGGTCCGGCTGGATATACGACTCGTTAGGCTGGCCTACTTCTTTTTGTCTGGCGCAAAGACGGCGCGGAAGGCGCGCAGCGCCGCCGGATGATAAATCGTGCCGTGCTTTTCCTCCGGCATCTTTTCGAAATGCCAGTGCACTCCGGGCGGCGCGTCCTTCTTCAGCACCTCCGCAAATTGCTCGATATCCGCCCCGCCCTCCACGCTGCTCGCGAAATAAAGCGTCTTCTCCAACTTCAGCCGCGCCCGCAACTGCTTGCCCGCGCCTTGCACCAGCGCGCCTTTGTTCCACCAGAGACTCGGATCAAACGCGAGATAGGTATCAAACAAATCCGGCGCGAGCAGGAAGGTCTCGACCACGAACAGCCCCGCCAAAGATTCCCCCACGATGGCGGACTCCTCAGTCGTGCGA
>JBKJNW010000176.1:0-3115 GCA_046593335.1 Chthoniobacterales bacterium
TCTTGTAAGTAACTGTCGACCATTTGCCGGTCCTCTTTATCATGGGAGGCCTTTTCGATCTCTTGCTGCAAGGTTCCAGGCGGGAGCAGGGCCAAGAGAGCAGCGTATTTCAGCTGATTCTTTTTCGCGATGCGGAGGCGGTAGCCGTTTTTTCTGAGCAAGCTCAGGAAGGGGTCCGGCATTTCGGCACGGTCCAGGTTGTGAGTATGGTAGCCGCTGAGTCCTGTGAGCTGTGAAAAAACGCCGAACCGCGTTGAATTGCCTCCACTCCAGTGCTGGCGGGCAAGTCGGATCTGGAAGCGATTCGCATACGCGCTTAGGCGCGGCATCGTGCTTTCGTCGATCGCATCAAAGCGGAACGACTCAAGATTCAACCAGACGATGTTGCGCGGTTGTGGGACGACCGGCATTTGCTCCGTCCGGCTCGAAGCGAAGTAGGCAGCCGTGCGTGTTCTCGACTCAAGGTTGGGAAGGGTGAGCCTTTCGCCGTGCGATCCGGTATTCGCCAGCTCGAGGTGCAAAAGGGACGGGACGTAGTCGTGATACGCTACGATCGACTGCGCGTTCGACACCTGATGAATGCGCGTCAGCAGCCGCAGCGGCAGATGCACAAGCGCGAAAGCCAAGCCGAAGATGAAGCATCCGACACGCAAGAGCTTCGGATTTGAGCGCTGCGAGATTCGATCGCTCACGGCACCGAGAATGGCGCCGATGAAGAGAGGAACGGCAATGCCAACGGCGAACTCCATTCCTCCAACGCCGAGTGCTGCGATCGCGGTGCGGTCGGCAAAAAGCTCCCAGAGAATGTCGGCGGACAACTCAATCCCGAAGGCGCGCCGCACCAGCACCCAGAGGATCACCCACAGAAACCAGATGAAGAATGCCGCGAAGACTGGGATGCGAAGAAAAGCCGGCCAACGCCAGCGCCGCAGCAGGTAGAGGAGTAAGGTCAGGACAGCGCAACCGAAGACACCAAACTGGAAGTGCAAAATCCAGCGTAAGAACGTAAACCAGCCCGGATCGACCACGCCGCCGAACGGCCGCAGTGTATTCAGGCAAGTCAGAATCGTGCCGACGGCGAGGACGAGTTCGAAGTAGCGTGCGGGGCTGAATGCCTTCTGCTTGGCAAAGGTTGTGGCGGGACGGTTCAAGCGGTAGACATCTGCGCGGATGATTATTCACCGCGCGCAATTATACAACAATTGATCTCTTCCTTTTGAAAAGATGGTCGAGCACAGCGCGATCGCTCCGGTCGAGTCCTATAATTCGCCACGCTAGAAAATAGCCGACGAGGTACGCAATGCTGGCGACAAGGTCCCAAGCTATTCCGGGCAACCATAGCCGAATAGCCAACGCCAACGGCAGCGGCAAGAGCGCGGCGGCCCACGGTTTGAAGAGCGCCCGCCACGGCCAGCGCCATTCGAAGAACCAGCGGATTTCCGCCCAGCGCAGGAGACCCTTGATCAGGTAGGGCACGAGCACGCCGATAGCCGCGCCGGTTGCGCCGTAGGCCGGGATCAAAACGAGATTCAAACCGACCGCGGCGAGGAACGCGATGCTCGAGTTCAGGAGGTTTATTCCCGGTCGTTCCACCATCAGGATCGTCTCGCCCAGACTAACGAACGCATTCAGTGCGCAGCCGCACCCGATGACCGCCGCCCAGACTCCACCGCGATAAAACGTCGGGCCGAAAAGCGTCATGATCGTACCGCCCGCGAGGCCGAGGACGACCACGGCCGGGAGGAGAAGGGCGAGCATCCAGCGCGCCAGATAACCGTAGGTTGCTTCCGCTTCGCGAATCTGCTGGGCACCGATCTGGCGCGCCACCACCGGGGTAAAGATGGGCGTGAACGAACCGCTCACTTTGCGCAGCCCGCCTCCGACCTCGACCGCGGCGGCGTAAATGCCGAGGGTCGCGAGCGTGACACCGGGCGCGCGGCCCACGAACCAGCCGAGCATGATGAGATCGATTCGCATGATCCCGATGTTGAGCAGGTCGTAAAGCGCGATGGGGAAAGAGGCGCGCAGAAAAGCCGGGACCAGGTTGTCGTTAGGCTCAGAAACTGAAGCGACGCCTGGCACGAAGAGTCTTCGGGCGAGAAAGAAAGCGACCAGTCCGGAGGCCAGGGTCCCGGCGATCCCGGCAAACTCCGGCGCGAGCTGCCGCGCCCCCAAGGCAAAGGCGACGAGAAGGGCCAGGGCGGTGCCGAAGCTTTCCGTTAGACCACGCGAGTAGATATCGTGATGCATCACGGTCATGCCGCGGGAGAGCGCCGTGTTCACCCGGTAAAGCGTCACTCCCGGTAGAGCGAGCAGCATGAGGGCGGTGGCCTGCACATATTCCGGTCGCAAACCGGCGGCGGCGCCAAACGTCCAGAGCACCCAGGCCCCACCGAGGGCCAGCACGACGCTGCTCGAAAAAGAGACGAGCAGCGCCGTCTTGCGCACCCGCCGACTGCGGGCGCGATCGCCCGCCGCCTCCGCCTGCGCGATAAACGCGATCGAGCTGTAATCGAATCCGAGCGTGCAGAATTTGCTCGTCAGATCCATTGCCGCCCAGGCCAGACCAAAGATGCCAAGGACCGCGCTACCCAGCAGACGGGCGACAAGAAAGGTGAAGATGCCCCGCAGGTTGGAAGCGAGAAACGCGATGGTATTGAGAAAGGCCCCGCGGGCGAGGGCCACTCCCTCTGAGGCATCGTCAGGCGCGATGGGCGAATTTGAATTCATCGGTCGGAGGAAGGTTGCGCGGCGGCGCGGCGGTAAACTTCCAGCGTTTCGCGGGCGCATCGATCCCAGGAAAAATCGCGCGACCGCGCCAGGCCTTGGCCGGCGAGCGAGCGGCGCAGTTCGGCTGAGCCAACAAATTCTCGCAGGGCATTGGCCAGGGCATCGACGTCGCCGGCCGCGAAGAGCAGGGCACTTCCCGCCGTCACCTCGCGAAGCGGCGGGATGTCGCTTGCCACCACCGGGCAACCACAAGCCATCGCTTCAAGGACCGGGAGGCCGAATCCTTCGTAGACGGAAGATTGTATGAGACCGCCGGCTGCCTGGATGAGGGTGACCAGATCCTCGCGCGCGACTGTTTCCAGCCAGATGACGCGATCCGCCACTT
>JBKJNW010000235.1:0-13225 GCA_046593335.1 Chthoniobacterales bacterium
GCCAGCCTGGCCGAGCCGCCGGTGCCGAAAGCGGCGCGTATTCTCTGGTATCAGAGCAAGGCGCTCGAGCTCATGGCGCATTTTCTGTTTGAGCCGAAGGATCCGGAAATGTTTTGCATGCGGCAAAAGAAAGTGGCGCGCGATCGGGTGGTGCGGACCAAGGAACTGCTCGTCCGCGACCTGGCCAATCCGCCGTCGCTCGAAGCGCTTGGGCAAGAAGTTGGTTGCAGCCCGTTTTACCTAAGCCGGATTTTCTCCCGTGAGGTCGGCCTGACGATTCCGCAGTTTCTGCGCAACGCGCGGATGGAACGCGCGGCTGAACTGCTCCGCAGCGGTCGCTATAACGTGACCGAAGCCGCGACCGAGGTCGGCTATTCCAGTCTGAGCCATTTCAGCAAGGCTTTCTGCGAGACGATCGGCTGTTGCCCGGTCCTCTACCCGGCGGCGAAGCATATTGTGCTCGATCGTTAGGCCGGAATGAACGCGGCGGCCGTCAGCGCCGGAGGCAAACGCTCCGGCCTTTTTCTTTTACCCACCGCCACTCTCTGGCAGCGCGAGATCGTGCGCTTCTATCGCCAGCGCAACCGGATCATCGGCGCACTCCTTTCGCCGCTTGTTTTCTGGTTCGTCATCGGCTCGGGCATTGGGCCCTCCTTTCGCGTCGGCTCCGCGCCTAACGGGATCAGTTACCTCGAATATTTTTATCCGGGCACGCTCATCCTAATCATGCTTTTCACCGCGATCTTCTCCACCATTTCGATCATCGAAGATCGCCGGGAAGGTTTTCTCCAGTCCGTCCTGGTGGCGCCGATCTCGCCTGGGAGCATCGTCTGCGGCAAGATTCTCGGCGGCACCACCCTCGCCCTTTTGCAGGGGTTGATCTTTCTTTTGCTTGCGCCGTTTGTCGGGATTCACATCTCGCCCGAGCGAATCCTGGTTTGTCTCGGCACACTTTTCGTCGTCGGCTTCGGCCTCACCGGGCTGGGGTTTCTCGTCGCCTGGCCGATGGAATCAACCCAGGGTTTTCACGCCATCATGAACGTCTTCCTCATTCCGCTCTGGCTCATGTCGGGCGCGCTTTTCCCGGCCACTAATCCGCACTCCTGGATTTTCTGGGCCGTCCACTTGAACCCGGTGACCTATGGAGTCGCGGCCGTCCGGCGCGCGCTCTATGCCGGTGATCCCGGCGTGCTCCATCTCCCGAGCTATGCGCTTTCGCTCAGCGTGTCGCTCGCTTTCGGCCTTGCCATGTACACCGTCGCCTACTTCCTCGTGCAGCGAAAATCCTCATGAAAATTTCCCGCGCTCTCATTTCCGTTTCCGATAAAACCGGCGTGGCCGATTTCGCGCGCGAACTGGAGAAGGAAGGCGTCGAAATTATTTCCACCGGTGGCACCGCCAGTCTTCTGCGGCAGGCCGGGATCAAGGTCCGCGGCATCTCGCAGTTTACCGGCTTCCCCGAAATGCTCGACGGCCGGGTCAAGACGCTGCATCCCAAGGTGCACGGCGGTCTGCTTTATGTCCGCGGCAACCCGGAGCACGAAGCGGCGGCGCGCGAGCACGGGATCGAGCCGATCGACCTGGTCGTGATCAACCTTTACCCGTTCGAAGCCACCATCGCGAAGCCAGGCGTGAAACTAGCCGAGGCGATCGAGCAGATCGATATCGGTGGTCCCTCGATCCTGCGCAGCGCCTCGAAAAATTATCAGTCCGTCACCGTCATCGTGGACCCGGCCGATTACTCGGCCGTGCTGGAGGAGATGCGCGATCGTGAGGGTGAGACGACGTTAAAATTGCGCGAGCGTCTCGCGATCAAAGCCTTCATCAAAACTTCCGATTACGACCGCGCCATCGCGACTTTCCTGAATGAAAAACAGGAAACGGAGACCTCGTTTTCGCTTTCTCTGCCGTTGGTCAGCCGCCTGCGCTACGGCGAAAACCCGCACCAAAAGGCGTCGCTTTACGGCACCTTCGCGGACCATTTCGAAAAGCTGCACGGCAAGGAGCTTTCCTTTAACAACCTGCTCGACATCACCGCCGCGGCCGACTTGATCGCGGAATTTTCCGACCCGACGATCGCGATTCTCAAGCACACCAACCCGTGCGGGGTAGGGAGCGATCCAGACCTGAAGGAAGCGTGGATGAAAGCCTTCGCGACCGACAAGCAGGCGCCTTTTGGCGGGATCATCATCTGCAATCGCCCGCTCGATCTCCCGGTCGCGAAAGCGATCAGCGAGATTTTCAGCGAAGTCATCATAGCGCCGGACTTCGCCGCCGATGCCCGCGCTTTACTCCAGAAAAAGAAAAACCTGCGCCTGATGCGAACCTTGACGTCGGCGGCGCCTAACGAAAAGCCGAAGATAGATGTGCGTTCGGTGCGGGGCGGTCTGCTCGTGCAGCAAAAGGACACGGCTGAGGTCGATGGCCTGGAGACGAAGGTCGTGAGCAAGCGTCCGCCGACCAAACAGGAAATGGCCGCGATGCTCTTTGGCTGGCGGGTGGTGAAACATGTGAAATCGAACGCGATCGTCTACGCCGGCACCGACCGCACGTTGGGCATCGGGGCGGGCCAGATGTCGCGGGTCGACGCTTCGCGCATCGCGGTTTGGAAAGCGCAGGAAGCCGGGCTTTCCCTCGCCGGCAGCGCAGTCGCGAGCGATGCGTTTTTCCCTTTCGCGGATGGACTGGTCGCAGCCGCCGAAGCCGGTGCGACCGCTGCGATTCAGCCGGGCGGTTCAGTGCGCGATGAGGAAGTGATCGCCGCCGCCGACGAGCGCAAAATTGCGATGATCTTCACCGGCGTGCGGCATTTTCGTCACTAGCAAGTTTGCTCAACGACTGCTCCGGCCGCGCCGGAACATCATCGCCTGCACGATGATTCCGAAGATCGCGAGGACGACGAGAAGAATGCTCGTACCCGTGTTCGGCAAATGCACCGCGTCCGCAATCAGGCGCGCGCCTTCGATGGAGGAAAAAATAATCAGCGCCCAATCGAAAAGAGCGAGGAGGAGAAGCGCGCCGACGATTCCACCGATGACAAAGGTGATGGCGGAATAATGGGCGTGGTTGACCAGAAACGCGGCCGCGATGGCGACCGCAAGACGTCCTCCAACGAGGAAGCCGGCGATGCCGATGGCAACTTTTTGCAGGAGGAACGCGATCAGGGCGCCGAGCAGACCAAGGCCGAGGGAGAGGAGGAGGGAAAGCCAGAGCGGCGGATTCTGGCTGAAATAGGGCGCGAGCTGGAGACCGATGGCGAAACCGAGAGCGGCGACGAAAAGCCAGAAAAGCTTTCGGCCAAAGAGAAGCAGCGCGATCCCGACAACAACGCTGATGATCGGCAGGGAAAAATTCATGCCGGGAACGGTAGCGGATCGGGGCAAAGTTGTGAACTCACGATCTTAAACGGGCGATTCGGTTCGGGCGGAGTCCGGCTGACTTGGTAGGGCGAGACTCCGTCGAGCCGAAAGAGGAGCAGAGCAGTTGTTTGCCGGAAGGCTCGACGGAGTCTCGCCCGACCAAGAATTGCCCTACCGATGCATCATCGCTTCGCGCTTCGCTTTGAACTCGGAGCCCGCTTTCCAGGTCGGGAACTGATCGCCATTCGCGACCTCGTAACCGACTTCGAAGAGGAGCCGCATGTCCTCGATCGCGCCCGATAAATCCCAGGCCGGATTCACTTCATCGGAGACCTGGTGATAATGATGCAGGGTGTAGTCGTCGCTTTTTTTCTGCCCGTAATCGGCCGGCTGCCCGATGTAATCCTTCGGCTTGCTCCCGATGTAGAGCGCGGGCAGGCCGACCTTGGCGAACTCAAAATTGTCGGCCCGGAAAAATGTTCCTTTCTCCGGCTCGCTGTTTGGCTTTGCCACCCGGCCGGCGCGCTCGGCGGCCTGGGCGAGGAGATCGTCGAGGGTCGAATTACCAGCGGCGATGTCCTCGATATCGCGCGTTTTCCCCCAGGCATTTACCCCGTCGATGTTGATGTCGGCCAAGGTGTGATCGAGTGGGTAGAGCGGGTTTTCCGCATAAAATTTTGCGCCTAACAAACCCGACTCCTCCGCAGTCGTGGCCATGAAAAGAATGCTGCGCGGCGGCGGTTGCGGGAGCTTGGTGAAGGCTTTCGCGATTTCGAGAACGGAAGCAACGCCGGAGGCATTATCAAGCGCGCCGTTGTAGATCTGGTCGCCCTTCAGCCCAGGGTCGCGGCCGAGATGATCCCAATGCGCGCTGTAGATGATGTATTCGTCTTTCTTCTGCGGGTCGCTCCCTTCCAGTTTGCCGACGACGTTGTGCGATTTGAAATGGCTGATCTTGTTCTCAAGAACAAAACTGGCTTTCGCGCCTAACGACACCGGTTTGAAATCCTTGCTCAGGGCGGCCTTTTTCAGCTCGTCGTAGTTCTGGCCGGCGGCGCTGAAGAGCTTGCGCGCGGTCTCGAGCTGGATCCAGGAGCGGACACCGATCGTGCTCATGTTCTTGTCGGGAGAATCAATCACGAAATTCTCTTTCGAGTTGCTGTTCTCGACCACCGCCCAGGGATAGGCGGCCGGGATCGTTTCATGCACGATGACGGCGGCAACCGCGCCTTTCTCGGCCGCGATCTCGTATTTATAGCTCCAGCGGCCGTAGTAGGTCATCGCTTTTCCCTTGAACATCTTCGGGTCGAGTTTGCTCGCATCGTTAGGGTCTGGAATGGGCGGGTCGTTGATCAGGAAAACGACCGTCTTGCCTTTTACATCCACACCCTTGAAATCGTCCCAGCCGTACTCGGGTGCGACGATCCCGTAGCCGACGAAAACCATTTCGGAATCCTCGACTTTGATCTCGGGCGTGATGCGTGAGGTGAAGGCGACAAAGTCGTTAGGCGATTGCAGCTCCATCTTTTTCTCGCCCACGGTGAACTGCGCCGTCGGACGGGTCAGGATGCCGGCCATCGGCACTTCCTGGGTGTAGGTGCCGTTTGGGTTGCCCGGTTTCAGGCCGAGTTCCTTGAACTGCGCGGTGATGTAATTGACCGACTCCACTTCGCCCTTCGAACCAGGGGCGCGCCCTTCAAATTTGTCCGAACCGAGGACCTTGATGTGCTGGAGGAGCCCGGCCTGGTCGATCGCTTCGAGCGCTGCTTTCGGCGGTTCGTTAGGCGGGGCGGCCGGGAGGAGAGGGGTGATGAGCAGGGCGAACGTAAAGAAAAATAAGCTTGTCATGAAGTAGGCACCATAACGCGAAACGGCCCGCGCTTCATATCGCGGTAATTGTAGTTGGGGGCGTTGACCCCGGTCGCCCCAGGCAGCGGATCCTGCACGGCCGGGGTCAGCGCCCCCGGCTACAGGCGCGCTACTCGAAATAAACGTATTTGTAGGGATGATGATCGAGGATGGTCGGAAACCATCCTTTGACCGCGGGCCGGATGAGAAAAGCGTGGGTGTAGAAGTAAACCGGCAGAATAGGCGCGTCCGCGAGCAGGAGCGCTTCCGCCTGCTGGAAGGCCCGGTAGCGAGCGGCCTGGTCACTCGTCTTTCCAGCCTCCGCGATGAGACGATCGTATTCGGGATTGGACCAGCCGGTCTGGTTGTTGGCGCCGTCCGTGATCCAAAGATTGAGGAACGAATTCGGATCGGCATAGTCGCCGATCCAGGTCGAGCGCAGGACTTCGTAATTCATCTCGCGCCGGGTGTCGTAGTAGACCTTCAGCTCCTGGTTTACGAGGCGCGCATCGATGTTGAGCTGCTTGCGCCACATCTGCTGCACGGCTTCAGCGATGATTTTGTGGTTCTCGGAGGTGTTAAACAAAATCTCAATCGGCGGAATACCGCGGCCCTCGGGGAAACCGGCTTCCGCCAGGGCCTGGCGCGCGGCGGCCGGGTCGTAGGGGAAGACAGTCTCGCAGGTGTAACCCGCGGTGTCGGGCGGGGTAAAAGCAAAGGCGGGCAACTGGCCGCCGCGAGTGACGTGATCAACGATGCTCTGGCGATCGATCGCCATTCCGAGCGCCCGCCTAACGAGTCGTGAATTCAGGATCGGCCGGGTGACGTTGACCCGGAAGAAGTAGGTCCCGAGATAGGGATCGATCCGCAAAAGCTCCGGCTGCTCGCGCCGGTAATGATCGATCCGGTTGACCGGCACGGTGTCGGTGATGTGCAACTGGCCGGAGCGAAAGGCGCGCTCTTCGACGTTATTGCTATCGATGGTGTGAAAAACGATGCCGTTGAGCCGGACGCGCGCGGCGTCCCAATAGGTCGGGCTTTTTTTCATCCGGATGTCCTGGTTCAAACGCCATTCCTCGAGGGTGAAAGGGCCGTTGCCGACGAAGCGGCCGGGTTTGGTCCAATAACTTCCGCGCTCGTAGAGCGGGCCGTATTTTTTCACGGTCGGGATGTGGACCGGGAACCAGGCGTCGTAGTTCAGGAGGGAGAGGAAGTACGGCGTCGGATTCGTTAGGGCGATTTCCAGGGTCCGGTCATCGAGGGCGCGGAAACCGACCTGGTTGAAATCGGTCAGGGTGCCTTTGTTGAAGGCCTCGGCGTTGCGCACGACGTGGAGCATGTAGGCGCCGTCGGCGCCGAGCCCGGGCGCGAGGATGCGGCGATAAGAGGCGATGAAATCGTGCGCCGTGACCGGGTCGCCGTTCGACCACTTCGCGTTGCTACGGAGATGGAAGGTGTAAACTTTTCCGTCGGCGGAAATGTCCCAACGCTCGGCTACGCCCGGGACGGGGTGAAGATCGTGCGGGTCTTCCGAGACGAGGCCCTCGAGGAGAGCGGAGATGACATTGTATTCGCCGACGCCGTTGACGAGCTGCGGGTCGAGGTCCTGCACTTCCTGGCCGTTGCCCTTATGCAGGATCTGCTCGCGGTTGCCTTTTTCGACGTTGGATTCGGGGCGGTGACAGGCAACGAGGAGGCCGAGCGCGAGCGTATAAAGGGTGGAGAGAAAAAAAGCGAAACTCTGCCTAACAAGGGCGCGATACTTTTTCGCGTAGCACCACCTGGCAAAAGTTCGCGACGGTGGGACATCGCCGCCAGCACTCGGAACGAGTGCGCTACCCGGAGGAAGAGTGCTGTGCGCGGGGCGCACTAGGGTTTCGGCGGCTTGGGCGGCGCGGCTCCGGGATTGCTCTCGGCCGGGGGCTGGCTCTCGGCTTTGGCCGGGGTCTCGATCCCGAGCGTTTTCAGGTAGGGCTGAATGGAGCGATCGCGCCCGAGGAAATTGCGGATCGAAACGGCGATGTCGCGCGAACCACCCGGCGCGTAGATTTCCTTGCGTAATTTCATCCCGGCCGATTTGTCGAGATATCCGTTAGGCGATTTTTCGAAGACGGTCGCCATGTCGGCCGCGATCGCGTCCGCCCAGGCGTAGCCGTAATAGCCAGCGTCGTAGCCGGCGAGGTGCCCGAAGAAGGCGACGAAGGCGGTGTTGTTATCGATCGGCAGAAAATCCTTTACGAAAATCGGATTCGACATCGCGACAGAATCGTAGGGCTGACCTTCCGGATGGACATCGTGCAGGGTGAGATCGATGTCGGCGAAGGTGAACTGGCGGCGATAATAAACGCCGACGGTGGCGAGCTTGGCCTCCTTCATTTTCGCGATCATCTCGGCCGGAATTTTCTTCGACGGGTCGCGATAATCGGCCGCGAAAGTATCGAGCACTTTTTTGTCCCAGACCCAGTTTTGCAGCATCTGGGAGGGCGCTTCGACGAAATCGGCCGGGACGTTGGTGCCGGAGAAGCGGACGTATTTGGCGTTGGTCACGATGGCGTGGAGGGCGTGGCCGAACTCATGAAAGAGCGTCTCGACATCGCTGTGGCTGAGGAGCGAAGGCTTGTCCTTGGCCGGGGGCGGGAAGTTGCAAACCAGCGCGACGGTCGGGCGCTGGTACTTTCCGTCGGGCAAGACTTTTCCCGGGACGATCCCAAACTCGGCGAAGTGATTGAACTTTCCGTCGCGCGGGAACATGTCGAGGTAGAACATGCCCAGCGGCTGTCCGCTGGCGGCGTCGGTCACCATGTAGAGCTGGAGATCGTCGATCCATTTGTAGGGGGCGATGATCTTGGTAAATTTCAGCCCGAAGATGCTCTGGTAGATGTTGAACATCCCATCGAGCACGTGTTGGAAGGGGAAGTAAACGCGCAACGCGTCGGTATCGACGGTGTATTTGTCTTTCTTGAACTCGTTCTGGAAGTAGCGCCAATCCCAGAGATTGATCTGGGCGTTGGAGTCCTTGGTCTGAGTGACCTTTAGTTTGCGCAGCTCCGCCACTTCGGCGTCGAACTTCGGCTGGATGCCGGCGACGAGGTCGTTGATGAAGGTTTTGGCCGCCGCGCCGCTCTTGGCCATTTTGATTTCGGTCTGGAAATCATCCCACGATTTGTAGCCGAGCTTGAGCGCGAGCTGGTTGCGATGGGAGAGGATGTCGTTCAGGATCGGAACGTTTTTCTCGCGCGCGAGATTGAAACGGACTTCGTAGAGATGCTTGCGCGTTTCTTCCTTTTTCGCCGTCTCCTCGACCGTGTTGTAGTGGAAAGTGACGTTGGCGAGGAGGGTGTAGGAATCGTCGCCGGTCTTGACCCCGGGTGAATCGAGAATGGTGTCCGGCACGCCTTCCAGCTCGGCCTTGGTGAACACGACCGGCGCTTTCGCGGCCACGATGTTGGCCTGGAAATCGGTCTCGAGTTTGGCCAGTTCCTTGCGCAGCTTCTCGACCTCGGCGCGTTTCTCAGGCGGGAGAGCGAGACCGGCCCGGCGATAATCGCGCAAGGTATGCTCGAGCAGGAGCGCGTCCTCGCCTTCCAGCTTCGACTTGGTATCAGCGAACGCTTTGACCGCCTTGTAAACGTCCTCGCGATAATCGATCCCGACCGCCCAATCCTGGAAAACCTTGATCGCTTTCTCAGCCGCATCGCGCATGGCGGCTTCCTGGTTGGTCTGCTGGATCACGACCACTTTCGAGACCGCGGTCTGGGCTTCGTTCTGGATGTTATCGAGCGCCACGACCGTGCTTTGGAAGCTCGCCTTGCCCAGATCCTGTTTGCCGATGACGTCGAGCGCGGCGTTGGCTTTGGCGATGGCGGTGTTGATTTCGCCCTGCACTTCAACCGGCGTTTTGGGCCACTCGGGAATGACCAGCACTTCATTGGCCTTTTCCGCCGCGGCTTGGAAATCGGAGAGGCTCTTGACCGATTCGGCCTGGAGCGGAAGCGCAAAGAGGGCGGCGAGACTAACGAGCAGGAGACATTTCATAGGATTTCGAGTTGCTTGTTGAAACCGGACAGGAATAACAGGATTTAGCAGGATTGAGGGAAAAGGAAATGCGCTTCCGCTAAATCCCGTTCATCCTGTCGGGTCCTGCCATCGCATCATGCAAGATTTCGTCACCAAATTTTTGATCGCCTTCATCCCGATTTTCGTCGCGATCGACGCCGTCGGGATGGTGGCGATTTTCATCGGGCTGGGCGCGAGCGTGGAAAAAAAACGGCGCCAGCAGGAGGCGCTGCTCGGGATCGGGACGGCGCTCGCGATCTCGATCGGCTTCATGTTTCTCGGGAAACTGGTTTTCAAGGCGCTCGGGATCACAGTGGCGGATTTTCAGGTCGCGGGCGGCCTGCTTCTCCTCGTTTTTGCGGTGCGCGACCTGCTCGATATCGGGGGCGAAAAGAAGACTACGACGGAATCGTTCGGGATCGTGCCGTTAGGCATGCCGCTCATTGCCGGCCCTGCTTTGCTGACCGCGCTGCTGGTTTTGACCGACTCGGTCGGGGTCAGCTACACCCTCCTCTCGCTCATCGTGAATCTGGTCATCGTGGCGGTGGTTTTTTGTTATGCCGATCGGCTGACCAAGATCATGGGCAAGCAGGGGATCAACGGAATTTCCAAACTGGTCTCGCTCCTCCTCGCCGCGATCGCGGTCAGCCTGATCCGGCGCGGCCTGGTCGGGCAATAAGATCGGGAGTGGCGGGCGCCCAGCCCACCGCCGCGGCCTAGAATAACCCCGTCCGCAGCATTACGAGGGTGCAGCCCTCGACGACTTCGATACCCGCCCCGCTGGCGGCAGCGGCGAGTTCATCGTTTTCGGCGCCGGGATTCATGATGATCCGTTGCGGCTGGGCGGCAACGATCTCGTCGATCAACGGGGTGGAGCGTGAGGCGCCGAGGTAAAGCGTAACCGTGTGCACCGGCTCGTTGATCGCGCCGATGTTTGGGAAACAGGTCATTCCCTCAATCTCCCCGAAAGCCGGGTTCACCGGCAGGGGCCGATAATCCAGCTTCGCCAGCAGGCGCACAGCCTGATTCGAGTAGCGGTCGGGCTTGGGCGAGGCGCCAAGGACGGCGACATTGCGTTTCTCCTGCGGGATCAAAGCCATTCTCGAATAGACTCAGTGATCGGCTCTCTCGCAACCATTTGCCCCCCGGCCTACCCGGCCGCTTCCATTGACAGTCAGGGCCTGCTTGTTAGTATCCCGCACTTATGAGATTTCCTCTCGCGCTCACGTCGAAGATTGCCGCATATATTGTCGGCCATAAGCTTCGCCGAACGCAAAAATTTGCCACCGTGCTGCAGCTCGAACCGCTGCATACTTGCAATCTTACCTGCACCGGGTGCGGCCGGATTCGCGAATACTCCACCAACCTGAAAGATCTCCTGCCGCTGGAGGACTGCCTTTCCGCCGCCCAGGAATGCAACGCCCCCATGGTCTCGATCTGCGGCGGCGAGCCGCTCATCTACCCGCAGATCGAAGCGCTCGTCCAGGGCCTGCATGAGCAGAGCCGGATCATCTACATCTGCACCAACGCCATGTTCATGCGCAAAAAGATGCGCGAATGGATGGCGGCGGAGTATTCGAAGCGGGGGACTGAGATTAAACATAAGATCAGCGAGCTGATCAGCGCCGGTCTGATGACGGAAAAGGAAGCGGTCGCCATTCAGCAGGGACCGAAAGATGCCGCCAAGCCGACGATCGGCCCGAGCAAATGGATGTATTGGAACGTGCATCTCGACGGTCTCGAGCGGACGCACGACCTGATCGTGGAACGTGAAGGCGTCTTCAAGGAATGCATCCTCGCGATCAAGATGGCGAAGGCCCTCGGCTACCAGGTCGCGACCAACACCACTATCTACAAGGAGACCGACATGCAGGAGATCGAGCAGATGTTCGATTACCTGAGCGATCTCGGGGTGGACGGGCACACCATCTCTCCCGGCTACGAGTACGACGCGGCCAAGAAGGACATGATCACGCGGCTCAATCTCCAGCCGGAAAATTTCTTCCTCACCCGCCAGATGACGATCCAGAAGTTCCAGAAGATCGAGCAGTGGATGAAAGATTACACGCTGCTCGGGACCCCGATTTACTTCGAGTTTCTCGCCGGCAAACGCGACCTGACCTGCTCCGCCTGGGCCATCCCGACGCGCAACATTCGCGGCTGGAAAGGCCCGTGCTACCTGATGACGGACGCGCATTATTCCAGCTACCAGGAACTGCTCGACAAGGTGGAGTGGGATAAGTACGGGGTCGAAAACGGCGTCGTGAAAGACAGCCGCTGCGAGAATTGCATGGTCCACTGCGGCTATGAACCGACCGCCAGCCTCGGCCTCAATGCTCAGAACGGCGACACCTGGAAGACGGTCCGCTTTAACTTCGGGCCGAAACCAAAGCCGACCGGCCGCGGCAACGAGCTCACCGCCTACAACGGCGTTACCTCGGGCAACGGACATCTCACCGGCAAAAAAGCAGAGCCCGCCGCCCAGGCATCTTGACCCCCGGCATGGGAAATCCTTCTGCCAATATCATCGCTCTGCCGCGGCCGGCGAAGGAAAGCGCGCCGCGCCTAACGACGAACCAGGAGCTGACCGAAGCAATCGGGAGCGCGCAACAGAATCTCCTCCGCCAGCAAAAGCCCGACGGCCACTGGGTCGGCGAGCTGATGGTCGATAGCACTCTCTGCTCCGATTACGTCCTCTTCATGCATTGGCTGGGCGAGGTCGATGAGACCCTGCAGCGCCGCTGCGCCAAGCACATCCTGAAACGGCAGCTGCCCGACGGCGGCTGGAATATTTACTACGGCGGCCCGAGCGAGATCAACGCCTGCGTCAAAGCCTACTTCGCGCTCAAGCTCGCCGGTCACAGCCCGGACGCTCCCTTCATGCAGGAAGCGCGCGCCAACATCCTGCGGCTCGGCGGCATCCCGCGGATGAACACTTACAGCAAGCTTTACCTGGCATTGTTAGGGCAATTCCCCTGGAAATATCTGCCCGTCATCCCGGTCGAGATGGTGCTGCTCCCGAGCTGGTGCTTCTTCAACATCTACAAGATGTCCTCGTGGAGCCGGGCCATGCTCATCCCGCTCGCGATCATCAATCATTTCAAGCCGACCCGCGAGCTGCCGGCCAACAAGCAACTGCACGAGCTTTACCCGGTCGGGACGGAGGGGAACGATTTCACCCTCGCGCGCGACCAGCGGATGCTCACCTGGCGCAATTTTTTCCTGCGCGCCGATCGGGCCTTGAAACTCCTCGAGCGCTGGCATAGCCGCCCCCTGCGCCAGCGCGCGCTGGAGGAAGCGGAACGCTGGATGGTCGAACGTATCGGCGATGGCAGCGACGGCCTCGCTGCAGTCTTCCCGGCGATGCTCAACTCCATCATCGCCCTGCGCACTCTCGATTATCCCGCCTCACACCCGCTCTATCAAAAGGCGCTGGCGGATTTTCGCGGGCTTTTCGTCAACGACCCGGAGGATTTTCGCATCCAGCCCTGTCTCTCGCCGGTTTGGGACACCGCGATCAATATCATCGCCCTGGCCGAGTCCGGCTTCCCGGCGCAGCATCCCGCCCTGCAAAAAGCGGCCCAGTGGCTGGTCGACAAGGAAGTGCGGGTGCGCTGCGATTGGACGAGCAACAACCCGCACCCGGAAGCGAGCGGCTGGGCCTTCGAGTACAACAACGTTTTTTATCCCGACACCGACGACACCGCGATGGTCTTGATGGCGTTGCGGCTGGTTCGGCCTAACGAACAAGCGCGGCTGGTGGAAGTCTTCGACCGCGCACTCGACTGGCAGTTGAGCTTCCAGTGCAGCGATGGCGGTTGGGCGGCGTTCGACCGGGATGTGACCCGGCATTGGCTGGAGGACATGCCGTTTGCGGATCACAACGCCATCCTCGACCCGACCTGCAGCGACCTGACCGCGCGCACTTTGGAATTGTTAGGCTACATCGGCTTCAATCCCGG
>JBKJNW010000031.1:0-10174 GCA_046593335.1 Chthoniobacterales bacterium
CGCCGCCGCCAGTGGACTCGTCGCGCGGCTGGAAAATCTTGGTTATGTCATGCGTTCCCACGCCTCGGATGACCGGCGCAAAGTGATGGTTTGCATCACTCCGCGCGGGTCGGCGCTGGTTCGGCGCATCCGTGAGGAGATGATTTGCAACCTAATGAAGATAATGGCCCACCTCTCCCCGAGTGAGCAGAAATCGTGGTTGCAAATTTACAGCAAGATATACGATTACTGCCAAAATAAATGAGCCGTGATTGGCGGGGCTGGATCCCGGTCCGCCCTCCAGCGCCGCGAGAGCTTCCGCCACCCGCGCATTATTTATCTCACCCGATCGGCCTTGCCCCGCGGCCGCAGAGGGACACCAAGAATTCTCCAAGATGCACTTTTTTTCTAGGCCAATGATTCGGTTCCGCTACTTCGCCTGCCTCCTCCTTCTGACCGGCTCCACTCTCGCCCTGGCCGGGAGCGAGACGACAATGAAGAGGTCCACTTCCTCGACTTCGGCGCGCCGTTTCACCTTGCGCGAAGCGATCGAAACCGCTTTCCAGCGCAATCCAGATATCCTGCGCGCGAGGCAGGAAATCCGGCGGACCAAAGGGGTGCAGATCGAGGTTCTCTCCCAGGCTTTGCCCCACCTCGACGCGACCGCGGCCTATAATTACACCGACCCAGCTCTACGCGGCGGCAGCGGCTCGTTCATTACCACGGGCGGGGGCGGCACGACCCCGACGCCGGTGCCAAGCGCGACGCCGCTTCCGAGCGCCACTCCCGGCACGACGACGTTCACTTCCTCCGGGATCACGGATTATTCCTACAACCTCCGCCTCACCGCCTCGCAGCTTCTTTATAATGGAAGCGTCATTCCCGCGATTCGCGGGGCCGGTTCCGCGGCCGACGCCAGCCTCTACGGCTTGCGCGACACGATCGACCGCGTCATCGCGCTCGTGCGCCAGCAGTTTTACCAGGTCATTCTGAATAAGGAATTGATCGGGGTGCAGGAAGAATCGGTCCGGTTGCTCGAGAGCCAGTTAAAAGATCAACAGAACCGCTTCGAAGCCGGCACCGTCCCGCGCTTCAGCGTCCTCCAGGCCGAGGTCGCGCTCGTGAACCAGCAGCCCGCGCTCATCACCGCGCGAAATAATTTCCGCATCGCGCAGCTCCAGCTGGCGAAGACGATCGGGCTCGATTTCGATCCTCTACGCGGCTCGGCTCCGCCGCTCGAGGTCGTCGGCCAGCTCACCTTTAACCCGCGCAACATTCCGCTCCCGGCCGCGATCCAGCTGGGCAAGGAGCGCCGGCCCTTCCTGAAACAACAGCGCGCCAACATTCTCGTGCAGGCGGCGACGCTCTCCGGCGCTTTTGCCGGGATCCAGCCGACCCTGAGCTTGAATGGCGGTTATGCTTTTGAGAGCTCCCAGTTTTCGAGCAAGCTGCGCGACATTACCGAGGGCTGGTTCTTCGGCGTCAGCGGTAGCTGGGCGATTTTCGATGGCCTGGAAACAGTCGGCCGGGTGAAACAGGCGCGCGCCACGCTCAGTCAGGCCAAGATCACCTACGACGACGCCATCCGGCAGGTGGAGCTCGAAATCCAACAGGCTTATTCCAATCTCCAGCAGGATCGCGAACTCTACGATAGCCAGTCGAAGAACGTCGACCAGGCCCACGAAGCCTTGCGGCTGGCGAGCGCGCGACTTGGCGTCGGGGCGGGCGTGCAACTCGATGTCCTGAACGCGCAGGTCGCGCTCACCCAGGCGCAGTCGACGCGGCTCTCCGCTCTCTTTAGTTACAACGCCGATCTCGCGGAATTCGATCGCGTGACCGCGACCGACACGGTTTATCACGACACCTTTGATGATCCGCTCATACGCAAGGGGCGCGAGACGAAGTTCATCAAGACGACCACGACTGAGTCGTCGGGGAAATAGCCGGCGCCATGTCGGCGCGCGCGGGTGAGCGGGAAAAAGCGCTGGAGTTTTTCCCAGCGCTGAACGAAATCGCATTCGTTAGGCATGCCTTTGTCGGGCGCATTCCTGGGATCGATGTCGCGACCGACCGGGCCGCCGCCCTCGCTCGGCTCGAGGCCGCGCATCGCGCGCTCCGCGCCGAGCTTGGTCTGGGAGAGAAGTTTCTTGCCACCGCGGAGCAGGTCCACGGCAACGAGATCGCCGTAATCGATTCCGCCGCCGCCGCCCAACGCTGTTTCAAAGGAGCGGATGGCCTCATCACCGACCAGCCCGGGGTTTCGTTAGGCATTTACGTCGCGGATTGCTGCGCGGTTTACCTGGTCGACCCGGTCCGGCGTTGTCTTGGCCTCGTCCACTCCGGAAAAAAAGGGACCGAGCTGACAATTGTGGAGAAGGCGATTCAGGGCCTGCAGGAACATTTCGGGAGCGCACCGCGCGACCTGATCGTGCAGCTCAGCCCCTGCATTCGCCCGCCGCATTACGAAATCGATTTCGCGCGCGAGATCGTGCGCCAGGCCCAACGCGCCGGAGTCGAGCAGGTCCACGATAGCGGCCTCTGCACCGCCTCCGACCTCGAGCGCTATTACTCCTATCGTGCGGAGAAGGCCCGGACCGGCCGGATGCTCGCCCTCCTCGCCCTGCGCGATCGAGTTTCTGTTTGACGCCCGCGCGTCGCTTCTGCTACTCGTTAGGCGAATGAAACGCTGGCAATTTTCCGTCCTTCTCACGCTCGGGATCGTCTGCCTTTGCCTCAGTCTGGTGACGATCGTTTTCGCGCGCGAGAACCGCAAACTGCAGGAAAGCGTGCAGGCGCAGCAGGCCATCATCAACAAGGGCACCCTCAGCCAGCAGATCGGGACCAATCTCCTGCGCGAGATGGCCGCGGTCGCACAGAACAACGAAAAAATGCGGACCTTGCTCCAGGAAAACGGCTTCAGCCTTTCCGGTGCATCACCCGGCGCCGCTGCCTCACCCGCGCCCTAACGATGGAAACGGAAACGCAGATTTCACCAACGGTGCACTCGAGCTACCATGGCTTTTGGCCGGTGCTGCTCATCGGCCTGAGCATCCTCTTCATCTTTGCCTGGGAGGTGCGGATCAACATGCTGACCCGGGAAAGCGTGCAACAGCTCCAGCAACAGCAGGTCACCCTCGTCGAGCAATCGAGTAAGGTGCAGGCTGGTCTGGAGAAATTGGTGCGCGGGCTGGTCGACCTGGCCAAGACGGACGAGGAAGCAAAAAAACTCGTCACTAAATTCGGGATCAAGCTGAACAACCCGAGCGTGCCGACGAGCACGCCGGCGCCCTAACGACTATTCCTGGCCAGCGGCGCGGCGCAGGGCGCAGATCCCGCGGCGTTTCGCGGCCGCGACGAAATCAAAAAACCTTTGCGCCGGTTCGCGCCAGGTTTTTTCCTTGGCCTGGGTCAGGGCCTGGCTCACGTTGAGGCCGCTCTCGTAAAGCAGGCGAAAGGCAGCCTTGATCTCCGCCCGGTCGGCCGCATCGAACCCCGCGCGGCGCAAGCCCACGACATTCAGACCGACCACGGTATTGACCCCGGAAGCGGCGAGATAGGGCGGGATGTCTTTCCCGAAACCAGAGTTGCCCTGGGTGATGGCGAGCCGTCCGACGCGCATGAATTGATGGAAGACGCAGCCGCCGCCGAGGAAGGCCCCGTCTTCCACCGTCACGTAGCCGCCGAGCAGGCAATTGTTCGCGACGATCACCTTGTCTCCGATGTCGCAGTTGTGCCCGAGGTGCGCACCGGCCATGAGGAAATTTTTATTTCCGAGCCGGGTGACCGACCCGGCGGCCGTGCCGCGATGAATCGTGACGTGTTCGCGAATGACGTTGCCATTCCCGATTTCGACTCCGCTGCGCGTGTCCTGCTTAAAACTCAGATCCTGCGGCAGCCCGCCAATGATTGTTCCGCGTCCAATGCGATTATCCGCGCCTAACCGGACCGCGCCTTCGAGCACGGCGTGGGATTGCACGACGGTGCGCTGGCCGATCTCCACCTCTCCGCCGATGCAGACGAACGGCCCCACCTCCACGTCCTCACCCAGCTGGGCGCCGGGATCGATGATCGCGGTCGGATGAATCATCAGAGAACGCCCATTTCCTTAAAACTAAAATACGGGAGTCGTCCTTCGGCCGGCGCGCCGATGATAACGTGGTCGAGAAGCTTGATCTGGAGGAGCTCAGCGGCCTCGCGCAGGCGACGCGTCAGGCTATGATCCGCCTGACTGGGAGAGGGGTCGCCCGAGGGATGGTTGTGGACCACGATCACGGCATAGGCCGAGTAGATAAGGGCGGGCCGGAAGACGTCGCGCGGGTGGGCAATGCTTTCGTTGACGCTGCCTAACGAAACCTCCTCAGCCCGGATAAAATGGTAGCGCGTGTCGAGAAGGATGATGCGGAGCGATTCCTTGTGCAGGGTGCGCATTTCCGGACCGAGTAGTTCATAAACCTGTTCCGGAGTCTCGATTTTTCGGGCCGTGAAATTCTCCCGCGCCAGTCTCTGTCCGAGACCGAAGGCGGCGGCCAATTGCGCCGCCTTGGCAGACCCAACGCCCTTGATGCGGGCCAGCTCCTTAACCGAGCAGCGGCTGAGTTTGCCTAACGAACCGTGTTCTTCGAGCAACTGCCGCGCTACCTCGACCGCGTTGGCCCCTTCCACCCCGGTCCGGAGCAGGATCGCGATTAATTCCGCATCAGTCAACGCGTTCGCACCGCGCGCCGCCAGCTTTTCCCGCGGACGATCCGCTTCCGGCATCTCGCTGATTTTTAGCGGCGCCGTCATCGGGAAAGTGGGGCAAGCGCGGCGCCGTCCGGCTGCACCTTCAGCTCCGTAGTTGTTCGAGTAAATCGTGCAGCGCTTCGCCCAGGCCGAACAGCGCGTCGAGATGCTGATTCGTGCCAAGCGGCGCCAGCTCGGCCTGCGCTTCGCGAATCAAATCCGCCGCCGTCTCGATCGATTTATCGAGCGCGCCGTCGCTCGGGGAGTTTTGCAGAAGTGCAGTGACTTCCTCGAGTTTCCCCTCGAGCACGAGAGAGCAACAGCGTTCGCGATCGAAAGGCGAGGCCGATTCCAGCAGCGTCAGGACAGGGAGGGTGAGCTTGCCCTTGCGCAGGTCGGTTCCGAGCGTTTTGCCGGTTTCCGCTTCGCTCCCGGCAATGTCGAGGCAGTCGTCGTAAATCTGATAGGCCGTTCCGATCTTGGCGCCGAAACTTTTCATTCGCGCGACCGTCTCCTCCGGTGCGCCGCTGATGACCGCGCCCAGTTCCGCCGCGCAGGCAAAGAGCGAACCGGTTTTCATCCCGATGATCCGGAAATAATCCTCGCGCGAAAGTTGCAGGTCGAAGCGCCGCTGTGTCTGGATCATCTCCCCGGAGCAAACCTCGGTCGCGGTCCGTGCAATCGTGCGGCTGATATTGGTGTCGTCGAAATCGGTCGCAAGATTGAGGGCGTGCGCGAAAAGGACATCGCCGAGGAGGACGCTGAGTGAGTTGCCCCAACGCGCGTTAACCGTCGGCTGGGAACGGCGGCGTTCCGCCTCGTCCATGATGTCGTCGTGCACGAGGGTCGCGAGATGAATCAATTCCACGATCACCGCGAGATCGAGGTGACCTGAGCCTAACGAACCGGTGGCGCCGCCACTGAGGAGCGCGAGGAGCGGGCGCAACCGCTTGCCGCCGCCGCCGATGGCATATGCGACATAACCCTCAATCGCCGGGTCAAAGGCGGCGGTCTGCGCGGTGATGCGCCGATCCACTTCATCGAGCTGGCTTTGGACCGGCTCAAAAACGCGGCTCAGCGGTCCGGCCACGCCACTGGCCGTGACAGCTGAGTTCGCGGAAATTTTCACAAGCGCAGGATAGAAGGTCGGCTTTTAATGTCAAAGCTACTCGACAGCCCCTTTACCAGCGGCGCAGCCATTCTTCCGTCGCATACTTTTCGGCGGCCAGGTTAGCTGCGCGCTCCAGGACCGGCGGCGGGATTTCTTCCCATCCTAATTCCGGAGCAAGAGCGGCTGCGAATCGTTCGCGAAAGGATTCGTCCAGGCCGGGTAATTGGATGCTGCCCTGATGCAGAAAACCGCCCCGCGTCCGGCGTTGCGCGGCGCCGGCGATCTTGCGTCCGAGCAGGATGACATCGTCGCGCACCGGGTTGGCAAAGCAGGCATCGGAAATTTTTGGCGCCGCGCTTCCCGCCAATTCCGCACTCTGTCCGGTCGCGCGCAATGCGTCGCGGATTGCGCCATGTAGCGCCGCATAGATGTCGGCCGGCCCCAAGTTCGCGGCCGCCGCGGTCGCCGGGGTCACGAGCGAGTAGGTGAGGTCCTCGCCGTGCCAGACGCTGCCGCCTCCGGTCCATCGCCTGACGAGGTCGCGGCGCTCTCGTTCCGCGGCTACCTCGGAATATTTCCCAAAATAGCCGAAGGAAAGCGACGGCCCTTGCCAGCCGTAGAATCGGAGGGTGGGCAACGTGGCCTGCTCGAGCAAAGCCTCGTCGATCGCCATGTTCGTCGCCGCGCCGGCCGCGGCGCGATCATGGTAAACCACGAGCCGCTCAAAGAGCATCGGCCACGATCTGCTCAAAGGCCGCCCGCGGATCGGGCGCGGCCGTGATCGGGCGGCCGATGACGAGAAAATCCGCGCCGGCCTGAAGCGCTTCCGCCGGAGTCATGGCCCGCTTTTGATCGCCCGCGGCCGAGCCGGCAGGCCGGATGCCGGGTGTGACGATCTTGATTCTCGAGCCGTGGATCGCGCGCAAGGCCGCCAGCTCGTGCGGACTCGCGACGATCCCGCCGACGCCGCTGGCGGCGCCGAGCTGCGCGAGACGCAGGACCTGTTCTTCCATTCCCGCGCTCACGCCGACCTCGCGCAGGGTCGCTTCGTCGGCGCTGGTCAGGACGCTCACCCCGAGAAGCAACAGGTCTGGCCGGGCCGCGCCCACCGCCGCATCGATCATGGCTCGTCCGCCGCTGAGATGAAGGGTAAGCATTTCCACGCCTAACGAGCCCGCGCTTTCGACCGCGCGAGCGACGGTGTTGGGGATATCGTGCAATTTGAGATCGAGAAAGACCCGGCCGCCAAGGTCGTGGACCGCGCGGACAATCTCCGGCCCAGCCGCGATGTAGAGCTGGAGCCCGATCTTGAAAAGACCGGCGTGCGGCGAGAAGCGGCGCACAAGCGCGAGGGCCTCTTCGCTGGTCGGAAAATCGAGCGCGACGATGATGCGCTCGCGGGCGGTGATTTCAGCGGCTTGCCAGTTCATGCGGTTCCACACAGGGTTGCGGGAACCTATGCAGCTTTTCGCGCCCGCGAAGATCAATTTATTTTTTAAGATTCTGCGCCGGCGGGAGGACGGCTTTCACGAAATCGAGACGCTGATGGCGCCCATTTCGCTCGGGGACGAACTGACGATCGAGTCTAAGGAATCAAGGACAGGCATCGAATTTTCGACAGACGATCCAACCCTTCCGGCCGGGGACGACAATTTGGTGGTGCGCGCGGCGCGCAGTTTTTTCGCCGAGATCAAGGAGGAACCCCGGGTGCGGATCGAGTTGCGAAAAAAGATCCCGCACGGCGCCGGGCTGGGGGGCGGGAGCAGCGATGCGGCCAGCACGTTTCTGGGATTGAACCGGCTGCACGGGGAACGCGTGCCTCCCGCGCGCCTAACGAATCTGGCAGCAGAGCTCGGATCCGATGTGCCATTTTTCCTGGCTCTAAGCGCGGCCCGCTGTCGCGGGCGCGGAGAGATTGTGGAACCGGTGGCGCAACTTCCGCGGTTGTCCCTGCTGCTTTTGAAACCGGAGTTTGGCGTGCCGACGCCGTGGGCCTATCGGCAGTGGCGCGATGCGCGCGAATTGCCCGGGGTGGATTACGCGCCGCAACGCGTGGGAGAGCTAACTTTCGAGAATGACCTCGAGCGCCCCGTCTTTGAGAAGCACCTCTTTCTGGCGCGGATGAAGACCTGGTTACGCGAACAATCCGAGGTCGAAGCGGCGCTGATGTCGGGTTCGGGTTCGACCATGTTTGCGATCCTGCGGGAGACGGGGGGAGCTGAACCCCTCGCTGCGCGCGCGTGTGAGGAGTTGGATCCGCAGCTCTGGACCTACGCGGCGGTTGTAGACGCCTCCCTCTGGGAGGCGCGGGTTTAGGGGCGGCCACACTGCCGACGCCCGCGCTTCGCAGAGCGAAGCGTCTACACGGTTAGGCGAGCAGGCGATCGAGATGGTCGACGCAGATCTGCGACCACGTTTCCAAATTTTCTCGCCTCTCCTGCAATTCGCTTTTCGTTAGGAAGGCGAGATTGGTGATCATCGCTTCGCGCTTCTGCACTTTCGCTTCCTCGAGTCGGAAGACGTGCACCACGCCGAGGTGGACGCGACCGACTTCGGTCGTGTCGTCGTTCAGGAGGGCGACGATTCGATCTTCAAACGGAGTCGCAATTTCCACTTCTTCGTTCACTTCGCGCTCGACCCCGGCCCGGTAAGCCTGCTCGTCCCAGGCGAAAAGCGATTCGTCCTCGTCGTTCATGTGTCCGCCGATCCCGATCGAGCCTTTGGCGACGAGACGTTGTTCGCCCGCTTTTTTCCCGCGCACGTAATGCAGGACGCGGTCGCCGCAGACCAGGAGCGCGTAGGGGATGATTTGTTTGTGGCCCGGATCGTTCTCGGCCGTGGCCCGGGCAAGGAAATGATTATTTCCCCGCGCCAGCATGGCATCGAGGTAACGCTGCGGTTCGAAATTCAGCCCGTGAAAACTGCCGAGCTGATCGAAGAGATCACGCCTAACGACGAGGACATTTTCGTGCGGCGCGCTCATTTCCGGGACGCGACTAGAACGAAAAGGTCGCCCCGATCTGCGGTCCGATCAGGTTGAGGCTCGGATTGGGATCGGTCTGCCCGGCGTTGGAAAGGTGCTGGTAAAGCGCGCCTACATTCACCTTCCAATGCTCATTGACGAGGTAATCGAGTCCGACCTGGGTCAGAATATTGAAGGTAAAATCCTGTCCCTGGCCGTTGCGGAATTGATCGGTGCTATCGATAAAGCCAAGCCCGACGCCGCCCGAAGCATAAGGCTGCACCCGCCAGCCAGGCCGAACGAAGACGTGGCGAAAACCGGCGGAGATGCCGAAGTAATGATTCTCCGGCCCGCGAAAGATCGGCTCGACCATGCCGAGGAGATAAATTTGGTTGTAGCCGCGGAAGATGCTGTCGTTCTCGCGGTTCACCCCCCAGCGCAGACGCCCGGTGAAGAATTGCGCGCCGATTTCATAGCTGTTTGGATTCCCAATAAAGCTCATGAGATAGGCCGTCTCGGTCGCGAACTCGAAACGCGGCGGCTCGAAATCATCGCTGGCCTGGAGCGGCGCGGGGTCGGAGGCCACTTCGCCAGCCTGGGACGGCGCTGTGTAAAGCAGAGCCAGCGAGGCGATCAATGTGAGCAGGCAGAGCGGTCGTTTCATGAAAGGCCCGCAGCATATTTCGCCCGGCTGCAATTGCAATCGAAGCCGCATGTCGTCATGTGTCGGTCATGAAAAAGTTTGCCCTCTTCCTGCTCCTCGTTGTCTTCGCGGCCAAGCCGAGCCCTCTCGTCGCCGCGGAGGATGGCCCGCAACTGGCCGACGCGGTTTGGAAAGCGAGTGGGGGAGAGAACTGGTCCAAAGTGAAGACGATCGACTTTACCTTCGCGGTGGAAAAGGAGGGCAAGACGTTGGTTTCCGCTGAACATCACTGGGATGTCGCAGCGCAAACCGATCACGTGAAATGGAAAGGCAAGGACGTCACGGTGAACCTAGCCGATCCCGCAGATGACGAGGATGCAAAAGCGGCTTACGCCCGGTGGGTCAACGACTCCTACTGGTTGCTGGCGCCGTTGAAATTTAAGGATCGCGGGGTGCAATTTACCGCCGAGGGCCGGAAGACGATTGACGGCGCGGAACGCGAGATGTTGCTCCTGACTTTCGACAAGGTCGGGCTGACCCCGCAAGATCAATACCGGCTCTACATCGACCCGGCGACAAAGTTGATCGCTTCCTGGGATTACATGCCCGAGCCCGGTCAGGCGAAGCATGGGACCTGGGAAAATTACCAGAAATCCGGGGGGCTGACCCTGTCGACGGAGCACAAGATGGGAGAGATCGAAATCAAGATCTTGAAGCTGAAGGTCACTAACGAATAGCGCGCGGTGCGCTCCCCGGA
>JBKJNW010000090.1:0-13077 GCA_046593335.1 Chthoniobacterales bacterium
CGGTAATAAATGCAACCCGAAGCTGGCTCATGCTTTGTCTCCGAAAGACGCGCTGAGGTCGTGCGGTGAGCGACCGGTGAGAGCGTGTCCCGAATTAATCGGTGAGGAATTCATGACAACGAACTTAAGACCTCAGCATGCAACTGGTGTCTAACGCGAGCAAGCTGACGGTCGCGCACGGAGAAAAACTGAGTAAGAACTTCTGATGTCGAAGATTTCTGCGGTGCGGTTTGGTTCGTTTGCAGTTTGTTGGCTGGCCTCGTTTGCCACGCTGGCAATGGCACAGGAGCAGGAATTGGCTCCGATCGTTTCGCCGCCTCCTGCCTTGGCCACTCCATCCGCTGCGCCCTCGGCTATTCCGAGCGCCACCGTGCAGCAAGCCGCGGCTCCGACCCAACCCGCCGCGCCTGCCGCACCGGCACAGCTGAGCGATGTTCTGCTCAAGAACATGAAACCGCGCGCGATCGGGCCCGCGGTGATGGGCGGCCGGGTTTCGGATATCGCGCTCGATCCTCGTAACCCCGCCGTCTTTTATGTCGGGCTCGGGACGGGCGGTCTTTTTAAAACGGGAAACAACGGGGTCGCTTTCGACCCGATCTTTGACAAGCAACCCGTGCTCTCGATTGGCGCGGTGGCGGTGGCGACGTCCGATTCCGATGTCGTCTGGGTCGGGACCGGGGAAGCGAACGACCGCAATTCCTCCGAATGGGGCGACGGAGTTTACCGCTCGACTGACGCTGGCGGCACATGGACGAACGTCGGCTTGAAAGAAAGCCGCTCGATCGCGCGCATCGTGGTGCATCCGGCGAAACCGGAAGTCGCCTACGTCGCTGCGATGGGAAATCTCTGGAAGGATGGCGGCGAGCGCGGCCTCTACAAAACCACCGACGCGGGCAAAACCTGGAAGCTCGTCCTGCAGGCCCCCTCGCCTAACGACGCCCGGACCGGTTGCGGCGATGTCGCACTCGATCCCTTGAATCCCGAGATCGTTTATGCGGCGCTCTACGCGCGGCAGCGCACCCCGTGGTCATTTGCCTACGGGGTGACGGCGACCAACGGCAACGATGTCGGCGGCATCTTTAAGAGCAGCGACGGCGGCGCGACCTGGAAAAAATGCGCGGGGGGCTTGCCCGGCCAGACAGGTCGCATCGGCCTGGCCGTGTCGTCGAGCAAACCAAAATTGGTCATGGCGGTGGTGCAGAGCGACGAAGGCGGCGCGAGCGACATTCGCGACATTCACAGCCGGCGCGGCGGCGTCTTCCGCTCCGAAGACGCGGGCGAGAAGTGGATGCGGATGAGCGACATCAATCCCCGGCCGTTTTATTTCAGTCAGATCCGAATCGATCCGGCGAACGACCAGCGCGTTTACATCCTCGGGATGGCGGTGCTCGCTTCAGATGAGGGTGGAAAAAATTTCCGGGAAGATCTTTCCGAGAAAGTGCATCCCGATTGTCACGCGCTCGTGATTCAAGCGGGCTCCGCGCCGGCTCCGAAGGCGCCCAAACCGGAAGACAAAAACAAACCCCCTAAACCGCCCGTCTCCCAGCGGCTCTTGCTCGGGACGGATGGCGGCGTTTACCAAAGTTACGCTGCGGGCAAAGCCTGGGATCACCTCGCCAGTATCCCAGCGGGCGAGTACTACCGCATCTCGCTCGATGACTCCCAGCCCTTTTATCGGATTGCTGGTGGCCTGCAGGACAATCTGAATTTTGTCGGCCCGAGCCAGGTTTCGAGCAAGGAAGGGATTCGCAATTCCGACTGGACTTCGCTTGAGGGCGGCGACGGATTTTATGTCGTATTCGATCCTGCCGATCGGGATGTGTTTTATGCGGAAAGCCAGGAGGGCTTCATTCATCGCATCAATCTCCGCACTGGCCAAAAGCGCGATCTGCGCCCGGAAGCGGCGGAAGGGCAGGAACGTTATCGCTTCCACTGGAATGCGCCGCTCCTTGGCAGCAAACATCAGCCGGGCGTTCTTTACCTCGGTGGGAATCGCGTCTTTCGTCTCACCGACAGGGCCGAGCATTTTCAGGTCATCAGCCCTGATCTGACGCGCAACGAATCCGGCAAAGTCAACGCCGCCGGGAGCGGGGCGGAAAACTACGGCGTCATTTATTCGTTAGCCGAATCGCCCGCCAAGGCTGGGCTTCTCTGGGCCGGAACCGATGATGGACGCCTTTGGCTAACCCAGAACGACGGCGGGAATTGGAGCGAGCTGACCGAGAAACTGCCCGAGCCGGCGCGCGGGCAATGGATCGTGCGGATCGAGCCCGACGCGAAAGACCCCAAGGGCGCCTACGTCGTGACCAATGCCTACCGCGCGGGGGACGATCGCCCGGTCATATTGCGCACGGCGGACATGGGCCAGACCTGGCAGAACATCACCGGCGAGGGCATTCCGCCTAACGATCCGGTGGAGGTCGTGCGGCAGGACCCGGTCAATCCCAGCCTTCTCTATGCCGGGACGCACTTCGGCTTGTTCACTTCGATCGATGGCGGCGCGCACTGGGTCCGGCTGGGCAACCTGCCTAACGTTCGGGTGGACGATCTCCAGATTCATCCGCGCACGGCCGATCTCGTCATCGCCACCCACGGCCGCAGCCTTGAGATTCTCGACGACACGCGACCTTTGCGCGAGCTGACCCCGGAAGTGATGGCGAAATCGGCCCATCTCTTCACGATCGCGCCGGCTCGCGGTTTTTATCACCTGTCCGGCTTCTCGGATTGGAACGGCAAGGGAATTTACCGCGGCGAAAATCCGCCGGAGGGCGCCCTGCTCACTTTTTGGGTGAAAGAATTTAATGGCGATGAAGTGAAGATCGCGATCACGAACGCGGCGGGCCAGCCGGTGGCGAATCTAAAGGCGCCGGGCGCGCCCGGATTGAACCGGGTGAACTGGGATCTGCGCCCGACGGAGGACGTGCGGGTCAAATACGGCGGCGACGATCCGCAGAAATTCGTTCCCAGCGGCGAGTACAGCGCGGAGCTGAGCTACGGCAAGGAAAAGGCGAAACAAACTTTTCGGGTCGAGATCGCGGAAGGAATTACGACTCGTTAGGCGCGCCTTTTCAGTTCGTTAGGGGAGGCGGGGCAATTTACTCTTGCTTGCGCTTCGGTGGCTTGTTATTCCTCGGACGACCCACCGGCTGGCGATGAGCGCAAAAGCCTCTTCCGCAAATCCCTCGTTGCAACTGCACGAGGTGCTGGAGGCGGAGTTTGTCCAATTACATGGCCGCCCCGCTCTTCCGGCGGACGCTCCTTCCGATCCCGAGGAGCGGCTGAAGGCCGTTTGGGCCGAGGTCCACCGGCTGGAGGAAAAGCGGCGCTTTGCATTTCGGGCGGCGGAATTCGCAGCGCGACATTTGCCCTTGGCATCCTCTGCGGGTTGGCCCGTTGCGGCTTGCTCAAACGTTTTCATTATCTCTCCACCGTCTCCGGTGGCGGTTACATCGGTGGCTGGCTCACGGCCTGGATCCATCATCGCAAGGAGGGCCTGGATGGCGTGAGTGCCGAGCTGGCGCAACCCCGGAGCGAGGCCCGTCCCAACCCGGAGCCGGACGAAATCCAAAATCTGCGCAGTTATAGCAATTACCTCAGCCCGCGACTGGGGCTGCTCTCGGCCGACAGTTGGACGCTGACCGGAACCTACCTGCGCAATCTGCTCCTCAATTGGATGGTCATCATCCCTCTCCTGGCCGCGGCCCTAACGATTCCCTGGATCTATACCGCGGTCCTGATGATGAATCCCCGCCCTATTCTTTTCTCCCGCTCTGGCTGGGCGCGGGCTGCGTCTCGGTCGGCGTCGCTTACATGGGTTGGAATCTGCCCTGTGGCCGTAATGCGCGCTGGAGTCAGAAGCGGTTTATTATCTTTTGTCTCATCCCGCTTCTTCTCGCCTCGGTTTTGATGACGATCTTCTGGGCCTGGTTCAGTTACTACGGGCGGAAGTTGATCGAATGGCCGTTCTTCGGCTTCGGCGCGCCACATAGCTGGGTTCCGTTTCTTTATCTCGGGATCGTCATTCATCTCGCTTCCTATCTGACCTCGTTGCTTCCGTCGCACGGCTTCCGCTTTCTCGAATTTATCGGCGTCATCATTTCCGGGGCCTTCGGCGGCCTCCTCCTTTGGCTGGCCGCGACCCAGTTATTTTCCCAGCCGCTTTGGAATGCCGAGCTTTTCACCTGCTGCGGCGTGCCGCTTTTCATGGCGCTCTTTTTTCTCGCCATCATGGTCTTTGCGGGAATCTCGAGCCGTTGGACGGACGATCAGGACCGCGAATGGTGGGGGCGTGCGACCGGGTGGCTCATCGCGGTCGCAGTCGGCTGGGCGGTGATCAGCGCGCTGGTCGTCTTCGGGCCGTTTCTGCTCTCAAAATCCATCTCTGCCATTACCACGCTCGTGGCGGGCGGAACGGCGGGCGCCCTCGCGGTGCTGGCGGGCCGGAGCAGCGCGATCCCGGCGACGCCGAACCAGGGGGAAAAGGCCGGCCCGATCGCGAAAATCCTCTCTAAAGCGGCCAGCTTTGCCGCCGTAATTTTCATTGCGGTCCTGCTCATCCTGATCGCGCGGGGGACGACCGCAGCGATGAAATTTATCGGCACGCACCGCGGGTTCACCTGGAAGCTGGAGAGCGTTTCGCACGTTCTGAACCAGGCGGTCGAACACATCAACGTCATTCTCTACACCCCGTGGCAGATCGTTCTGCTTTTCGGCACGGCGCTCGCCGCCGCCGGGCTGGGTATGGCGTTGATCATTAACCCGAACAAATTTTCCCTGCACGCGATGTATCGCGATCGCCTCATCCGGGCTTATCTCGGCGCTTCCAATCCGAAGCGTGATCCAAATCCATTCACCGGTTTTGACGAGAAAGATAATCTGAAAATGGCCGATCTCTGGCAACGCGACCATTTCCAGGGGAAGCTGCTCCCGGTCATCAACATCGCGCTCAACCTCGTCTCCGGGAGCAAGCTGGCCTGGCAGGAGCGCAAGGCGGAAAGCTTCACCGTCACCCCGTTGCATTGTGGCGCGGCCGGCGTCGGTTATCGACGGACAGGTGGAGCGGAGAATGAGCGTTACGGCGGGAGCTGCGGGATCTCGTTCGGATCGGCCGTGACCATCTCCGGCGCGGCGGCCAGTCCAAACATGGGCTACCACTCCTCGCCCGTCGTCACTTTCATCCTCACTCTCCTCAACGTCCGGCTTGGGGCCTGGCTCGGGAATCCCGGGTCGCCGGGGAACAAGACCTTTCAGCTCGGCTATCCGAAATTCAGCATCGGCCCGATGATCGCGGAAGCGTTTGGCCTAACGAATAACTGCAGTCCCTACGTCTACCTTTCCGACGGCGGACATTTCGAAAATCTCGGTCTTTATGAAATGGTCCTGCGGCGCTGCCATTACATCGTGGTCAGCGACGCCGGGGAAGATCCGCTTTGTTCCTTTGCCGATCTCGGCGGAGCGGTGCGCAAGATTCGCATCGATTTCGGGATCTCGATCGATTTCGACGACATCGCGATCTATCCGCGCAGCGATGAGGAAGCGCGCAACAGCGCCGGGCGCAATTGTGCCATCGGCCGGATTCGTTATGCCGAAGTCGATGGTCCGGCGGCCGAGGATGGCGTCCTCATTTATATCAAGCCGGCCTGTTACGGCAACGAGCCGCGCGACATCTACGAATACTTCAAAGGCAACCAGGCCTTCCCGCACGAAAGCACGAAGGACCAGTTTTTCACCGAGTCGCAGTTCGAGAGTTATCGCATGCTCGGTCTGCACACAATGGACCGGCTCTGCAGCGGGTGTTCCGGCGATTTCCTGGAGTTCACCCGCAACGTTTTCGCCAACCATCTCGGGCGTTCTATTCCGCCTTGGTTGGCGAAATTGATGGATTCGAGCGGCGCCGCCAGCTCCGGGAAAGAAGACTAAGACACGCCGCTGCCCGGTTTTACTAGGATTAACTCCTAGGTGAAGACACACTCCTCCCCTCATTGTGAGGCGGTGTCTTGATTGCCAACTTGAAGGGCGCAATCGCTGCCGGGCAACTCAAAAACCCAATGGCGCTCTTATGATTCAACCATTGATTGATACTGCAGGATTGGCTCAAGCATCGGACGAGAGTCTCATGACCGCGATCACCAATCGCCACCAAACCGCGTTGGGCGAACTCTACCAGCGCTACGGCAAGACGCTCAAATCTGTTGTCACCCGAGTCGTTCACGAAGAAGCGGAAGCGGACGATGTTTTGCAGGAAATCTTTCTCCAGATTTGGAAGGAAGCGGGAAATTACTCTTCGAAAGCGGGCCGACCTCTTGGCTGGGTGGTGACCCTGGCGCGACGGCGGGCGATCGATCGCCTGCGTCGCCGCCAGGCTTACTGCCGGGCGAAGGATCGTTTCGAATTGCAGCTCGAACATCCCACTTCCCGTTCCGACAGCCAGATGAGCGACGATTTGGTCCGCTCCGATCTGCGCCGATTTCTCGAACGTCAGCTCAGCGGGCTGCCGGAATATCAGCGCCGGGTGATCGAGCTCTCGTTTTTTGAAGGGCGGAGCCATCGCGAGATTTCGCATCTCACGAAGACTCCGTTAGGCACAGTCAAAACCCGTCTGGAACTTGGGCTGCGCAAATTGAGCAACTGCGTCCGCCCGCTCCGCCGCAAAATCTAGCGACGTTCAACCGGCCTCTTCGGCCTCGCCCACGTCGTCTTTGTCCGGTTCGATCTCTTCGTTCTCGAGGGAGAAGCGGCGCTTGCGCTTGTTTGCGGGCAAAGGTGAAAGGGTCATCGTGATATTTCGCCCGGCCGCTTTCGGTTCCATCTCTACCTGCGCCATGGTGGCGAGGTCGTCGCGCACCTTATACATGAGCTGCATCCCAAATTCCTGGTGCGCCATCTCGCGGCCCCGGAATTGAAGCTGCACCCGCACCTTGTTTCCCTTGTCGAGAAACTGTTCGCCGTGGCGAATTTTCGTTAGGTAATCGTGACCGTCGATGTTTACCCGAAACTTGATCTCCTTCAGTTTCGTCCCGGACGCTTTCTTTTCCTTTTCCTGTTTGGAAATGTCGTATCGGAATTTTCCGAAATCGACAATCTTGCAAACCGGAGGGTTGGCCGTCGGGGCCACTTCCACCAAGTCGAGGCCCATGCCTTGGGCGCGCTTGATGGCCTCGGATAATTTCATCACCCCGAGCTGCTCGCTGGTGGAGCCGAGGATCACCCGGACTTCACGGGCGCGAATCCGGCCGTTTACACGAATTTGTTGTTGCAGAATTTAGTATCTCCGGGCCGGCGCCGAGGGAGTGAAACTGACGCCGTCATTCTAATGCTCGCAATCTCACGCCGCGCTTTTCCGTCGCGCGCCGCACTCGGAAATCTCCGCGCCTGCGAGAGAACGCGTCGACCGGTCCGCGGCATCGCCCAGACCGAGGGGAAGTTGTATCCGACATCGGAAAGGTCGCAAGGTGTTTCTGATGGCAACGATCACGCCGGCGGCCCGCCATACTGGGCCGCGTGCGCTTGGTAATCGACGATATCATCGAGCATCGCCTCGATCGCCGCCGCCATCGGCGCCGCCTTGGCGAACCCGGAAAAAACCGCGCGATCGCCGATCGGCGTATCGATCACGAAAGTGGGCCGCTGCGTTACCTGGAGGGCGTGAAATTCCGCCGTGCTCGCGCGCACCCGATGCTCGATCTCGGGTGTTTTCGCCAACTGCAGCAGCCGGCTCTGATCCAGGCCGGTCGCTTCCGCCACAATCCTGGCCGCGATTTCCCAATCGGCGATTTTCTTGCCCTGGCGCAGTTCGGCGTGGCTGAGTGCGATCCAGGCGCGATCGTCTTCCACGCCCAGCTCGCGCGCTGCTTCCGCGACGCAATTCGGTTCGGGATACTCGGCCCGGCCGGGTTCCACCCAGCTGGCGTCGAGCTGGACTGGCGAACGCATGAGCAGGCCGCTCCGCCGGTAATACCACTCGGTGTGCTCGCGCGTCGGCGGCAGACCGGTTTTATCCATCAGCGCGATCTTCCACCGGAAGTCGGCCCGGTCGCCGTAGCGGGCGCGCAATTCCTGCCAGGCGGGAATGGCCCAGTGGCACCACGAGGAAATAACGTCGAGGTAATTTGTGATGAGGAGTCGCATAGAAGATATAGGTCGCATACGCCGCAAAAGTCTCTAGGACCCAGAGCCGAAAATCTTGATCGATCTCAATCACATTCTGCTCTTCATCGCGGTCGTCTCGCCCTTGATTCTGCTCGTGCGCATCGCGCGCCTGCGCAATCCGCGGAATCACGGCTGGCGCATCGTCGCCGTCATCGTCCTGGCGGGCTGCGTGGCGGTGTGGCTGGTCGCACCGGGATTTGCCGGCTTTGTCGGCGGACTTCTTTGGATTCTTCTTCTCCTCATTCCGTCGCTGGCCGATCGCAAAATCGAGGAACTTTATCTGAGCCGGCGCTTTCCCGACGCGCGGCGCCTTGCGGTCGTTAGGCACTGGCTTCATCCCTGGAAGGATTCGCCTTACCGGCCGGGATTGTTCCGCATTCTCGAGCAGGCCAGCGCCGGCCGGCTCGATCTGGCGCTCGATCAACTGGCGGTCGAACGTGAGCAAACCACCCCGGCCGGCCGTTTCGCGGCCGCGCTTACCTTTGCCCTGACCGAGAACTGGCTCGGCCTGGTGCAATGGTGCCGGCGCGATCTTTCCGTCCTGGCAAACCCCGCCATTCTTGCGCTCTATTTCCGCGCCTTGGGGGAAACCGGCGATTTGGAAGATCTTGTCCTGCTCCTCGCTTCCCGGGCCGACCATCGCGAACCCCGCCTAACGATCGACCGTCCGTGGTCCGCCAACCTCGCCATCGTTCTCGCTTTCGCGGGCAAGACTGGCGCGCTGGCGCGTTTGTTTCAGGGAGAGCTGAGGGATGCGCCGCCCGCGGACAAGCAATTCTGGCTCGCGACTGCGGAGCTGGCTGAAGGGCAACGGGAAGCTGGTCTCGCGCATCTCCGGGAATTGCTCCCGACGGTGCGCGATCATCTCTTGCGTCGCTCGCTCGATCGACGTCTCGCGCAGCCGCCGCTGGCTCCGCTTTCCGCAGCTGGCAGCCAGCTGCTCGAGCGGGTCGCGGCGGGAAGTATCGGCGCCCGCCAACCCGTAGCCCGGCATCGCTTCTCGGGCACACCGGCGGTCTGGGCGTTGATCCTTCTCAATGTCGCGATGTTCGTCGTCGAGCTGCTCGTTGGCGGATCGACCAATTCGATCACGTTACAAAATCTCGGCGGGCTCGAGCCCGCTGCCGTCATCGACCGGCATGAGTATTGGCGCCTTTTTACGGCGCTCTTTCTTCATTACGGGATTCTCCACATTTCGATCAATCTGCTCGCCTTGTATATCCTTGGGCCAGCCTTGGAACGGATGATCGGGGCCGGCAAGTTCGTCCTGGGTTATCTTCTCAGCGGGCTCGGCTCGAGTGTCGTTGTCGTTGTCCTTTGGTGGCTGGGCCTGACCAAATCCAATCTCCTCGTCGGCGCGTCGGGCTGCATCATGGGGGTGATCGGGGTCTCGGCCGGTTTGCTCTTGCGCCATCGGCAATCGCCCCTGGTCGGTCGCCAGCTCCAGAACATTATCGCTATCGTCGCGATCCAGACGGTCTTCGATCTCTGGAGCCCGCAGGTGAGCCTGGCTGCTCATCTGGGCGGCTTCGTCAGCGGCCTCCTCGTCGGGATGGCGCTGGCCTCACAGGAGCCTCCGCGGCACTCTGCGGTGTCCGTGCGGCGCAGCGACGCCTGACCGGCGGCCGGTGACGGAACGCTTGCTGCTAATCATTTTGCTGCCAGACTTCCGCCTCGTTCTGGGAACATCACTTTTCGCCATGCCGAACATTCAGACCTATAACGTCATCCCTAATCTTCCGGCGCAGCTCGAACCGTTGCGCGAGATGGTTTTCAATCTCTGGTGGACCTGGGAGCCATCCGCCCGCCGGCTCTTTCGCCACCTCGATCCGGTGCTCTGGGATCGGACCAACCATAACCCGCTGCGGATGCTCCAGCTCTCACGCCAGGCGCGGCTGGAAGAAGTGGCGAAGGACGAGGTTTTCCTGCGCGACCTGGCGGATGTTTACAAAGCCTATCAAAAGTATCTCGGGCGGAAAGACACCTATGGGAAAAAAGGAGCGGCGCGCGAGATCAAGAAGCCGATCGCCTATTTCTCAGCCGAATTTGGTTTCCATGAATCGATCCCGAATTACTCCGGCGGCCTGGGAATTCTTTCCGGCGACCATTGCAAATCGGCCAGCGACCTCGACCTGAATTTCATCGCGGTCGGCCTGCTTTATCGCCACGGCTATTTCAAGCAGCAGATCAACAAGGAAGGCTGGCAGGAAGCGATCAACTTGAACCAGAATTTCCATCACCTGCCGATTCGTGAGGTGATGCGCAACGACCAAATCCTGCTCATCTCCGTCAGTCTCCTCGGCCGAGAGGTCTTTGCTAAAATCTGGGAACTGCGAGTCGGGCGGGTCAATCTCTATCTCCTCGACACCGATATCGCCGAGAACCGCGCGGAAGATCGTTTAATCACAGCGGAATTATACGGCGGCGATCTCGAGATGCGGATGCGACAGGAGATCGTGCTCGGGATCGGCGGGGTCAAGGCGATGAGCGCGCTTGGTCATGAGGCGGAAGTCTTTCACATGAATGAAGGGCACTCTGCTTTTCTCTCGCTCGAACGGATTCGCCTCCACGTCACGCAGCACAATCTCGACTTCTATTCTGCTCTCCAGGTCGTGGCCGCGGCCAACGTCTTTACCACTCATACGCCGGTCCCGGCCGGGAATGACTCTTTCCCGCGCGAGATGATGGTGCGCTATTTCCAGGACTTCGCCGCGCAACTTCGGATCCCGTTTGACGAGCTCTTCCGCTTTGGCCAGACCACGACGGATCCGGTGGCGAGCTTCAGCATGACCATCCTGGCCTTGCGCATGAGCCGGCACGCGAATGGGGTGAGCAAACTGCACGGCGAAGTGAGTCAATCGCTTTGGCAGGATGTCTGGGCGGGGGTGCCGACGCATGAGGTGCCGATCACCAGTATCACCAACGGCATTCATACCAAGACCTGGATGGCGCCGGAGTTTTCCGCCCTTTACACCAAGTATCTCGGCCCCTGGGAAGACAACCTGACCAAGCCCGATTTCTGGCGTGGCGTGATTGAGATTCCCGATGCGGAGCTATGGGAGACTCATCAGAGATTGAAACTCCGTCTGGTGAATTTTGTCCGCGACCGCGTGCGCGCGCGACGCACCCGCATCGGTGAGTCGCCGGAGGCGATACGATCCGTCAATGCGATCCTCGATCCCGAGATCCTGACGATTGGCTTTGCCCGGCGTTTTGCGACCTACAAGCGCGGCGCGCTTCTTTTCAGCGATCCCGACCGCCTGCTGCGGATGTTAAACGATCTGGCCCGTCCGGTGCAGTTTGTCTTCGCCGGGAAATCGCATCCCCGCGACGAGGGCGGCAAAACACTCATTCAACAGGTCTACAAGCTGACTCGCGAAACCGGTTTTCATAACCGCATAGTCTTTGTCGAAGATTATGACACTTACATTGCGCGCCGCCTCGTCCAGGGAGTGGATCTTTGGTTGAACAATCCTTTGCGTCCGCTCGAAGCGAGTGGGACGAGCGGGATGAAACTCCCCCCTAACGGCGGCCTTAACCTCAGCGTTCTCGATGGCTGGTGGTGCGAAGGTTTCAACGGCAAGAATGGCTGGGCCATCGGGGCCGAGATCGAGGACGGCGATAGCGACTTTCAAAACGAGGTCGATGCCGCCAGCCTTTACCAACTCCTCGAGAACCAGATCATTCCGCTTTACTACGCCAAACCCGACGGCAGGCTCCCGCTCGCGTGGCTGCAACTCATGCGGGAATCGATCCGCAGCGTCACGCCCGTCTTTAACACTCACCGGATGGTTGAGGAATACACCGAACGCCTTTATCTGCCGGCGGCCAAAGCGCACCAGGAGTTCGCTCGCGATGGCTGGCGCGCCGCCACTGAGCTAAGTCAATGGAAGGCGCAAATGAGAAAGGATTGGCCGCAGGTGCGGATCAGTGACGTGCAGATCGGGAACAAGGACCGGCAAAAAATTCATGTCGGCGATTCGCTCGAGGTCTCAGCCCGGGTGCATCTCGGCGCGGTCGATCCCAAACATGTGCGGGTCGAGGCTTACCATGGCGAAGCGGAAAACGACGGCGTGCGCAGTCCCGCGATCACGGTCCTGGGAAATGGAAATCGACTTGGGGAGGGCGGAGATTATCTCTACGAGGGATCCATCCCCACCTCGGAAAGCGGAACCTACGGTTTCAACGTGCGCGTAATTCCGACTTATCCACATCTGGTCCAGGCTCATGAGTTGCGGCTCATCACCTGGGCCTAGCGCCTGGGTCTTCGCTTTCGTCCGTTAGGTTAGGTTCGTCTAGGCTGCTTGCTATAAGCGGTCTGGATAGGTCCGACCTTGGCGGCAGCAGAAAACATTGCTTGCGCTATCCTGTCTCTGGATTATAACTGCGCATGGACGTATCTGTTAAACAACTAGAAGAAGCAGTGTCGGTCAGACGACAAATCGACCAACTGCAAAGTCGACTCAAAAGTATTTTGAGCGGCTCAAGTGCGCCGAGCAGCTCAGCTAGCTCTGCGGACTCTGCGCCGGCCAAAAGTGGTCGGAAGACGCGGAAACGCCGCGGCGGACTTTCTGCCGCGGGACGTGAACGCATCGCGGCTGCGGCACGCGCGCGTTGGGCGCGGGCGAAGGCGAACTCCGGTGGGGGTAGCTCGACCTCGAGTTCCAAGGCCGCGAAAAGCAAAAAGAAATCCGGCGGAAAAAAGAAGGGCATTAGCGCCGCTGGCCGGAAAAAGCTTTCCCAGATGATGAAGGCACGCTGGGCCGCTCGCCGTAAAGGCCAGGGCTAAGTCGCCGAAGTCAGACTTCGTTGAACTCGTCTCTTCGTTTCAAAGCGTGGAGACGAGGCGAATAAATTCTCGATAATCCGCGGCCTCGCGCGCTGCTTTGTTCAGCGCTGCGAGCCGCGGATTGTCATTTGGTTGGCGCA
>JBKJNW010000190.1:0-2797 GCA_046593335.1 Chthoniobacterales bacterium
GCACTTCATCGACCGTCTCCACCGGCACGAACTGGATTTTTTGTTTCGCTTCCTCGGGGATATCGGCCAGATCTTTTTCGTTCTGCTTCGGGATGATCACGGTCGTGATGCCAGCCCGCATCGCGGCGAGACTTTTCTCTTTTAATCCACCGATTGGCAGGACCAATCCGCGCAAGGTGATCTCGCCCGTCATCGCCACATCGGAGCGCACCGGAGTGTTGCTGAAGAGCGACGCCAGGGCAGTGAACATTGCGACGCCGGCGGACGGCCCATCTTTTGGCACCGCGCCGGCGGGCACGTGAACATGTATATCCATTTCGCTAAAATCTTTCGCCGACGCGCCGATCTGGCCGTCGCGACTGCGGACCAGACTAAGCGCAGCTTGCATCGATTCCTTCATCACGTTCCCGATCTGGCCGGTCAGGGTGATGTTGCCTTTGCCCGGGTAACGCGTCGCCTCGATGTGCAGCACTTCGCCGCCGACCGGCGTGTAAGCGAGCCCGGTCACGATGCCGGGCTGGTTCGCGGTCAGCTTCGTGTCGTGAATGAAACGTGGCGCACCGAGCATTTCTTCCACCACTTCGGGGGTGATTTTGACGTGTTCTGTCTGTCCGCGCGCGACGCGCGCCGCCACTCCGCGGATGACGGCGCCGACCTGCCGCTCGAGTTCGCGCACGCCCGCTTCATGGGTGTAGCTGTCGATCACCTTGACGAGTGCCTCTTCCCCCCATTCGCACTGTTCGGGCTTGAGGCCGTTCTCTTCGAGCTGACGCCTAACGAGATAGCGACGCGCGATCTCCAGCTTCTCCCGCCCGGTGTAGCCGGCGAGCGTAATCAATTCCATCCGATCGCGCATCGGTTCCGGCACGCCTTCGATGTAATTGGCGGTTGCGATGAAAATGACCTGCGAAAGATCGAACGGCACGTCGAGGTAGCGATCGACGAAGGCAAAATTTTGCCGCGGATCGAGCACCTCGAGGAGCGCGCTCGCCGGGTCGCCCCGAAAATCGGTCCCGAGCTTGTCGATCTCGTCCAGCATCATGACCGGGTTGCGCGTGCCGGCACGGCGCAGTTCCTGGATGATGCGCCCTGGCATCGAGCCGATGTAGGTGCGGCGATGGCCGCGGATCTCCGATTCGTCGCGAATCCCGCCCAGACTTAGCCTAACGAACTTGCGCCCAAGGGCGTCGGCGATCGATTGGCCGAGGCTGGTTTTACCCACCCCGGGCGGGCCGAGGAAACAAAGAATCGGCCCCTGACCTTTCGGGTTCAGTTTGCGGACCGCGAGATATTCGATCAGCCGGCGCTTCACTTTTTCGAGATCGTAATGGTCGCGATCGAGAATCTCCTGCGCCTTCTCGAGATCGAGATTATCTTCGCTCATCTTCGCCCAGGGCAGCTCCGAAATCGTCTCGACGTAGGTCACGATGACGGAATAGTCCGGGCTGGCCGGCGGGATGAAATCGAGGCGTTTCAGCTCCCGCTCCGCCTGTTTCATCACTTCCTCCGGCGGATTCGCGTCGGCCAATTTTTGCTGGAGTTGCGCCTTCTGTTCCTCCGCGCCGGTGTCGCCTTCACCGAGTTCTTTCTGGATCGCCTTCACCTGCTCGCGCAGGTAGGCGCGGCGTTGCGCGTCGGAAAATTGCGACTGTACGTCCTGTTGCAACTTCTGCTGGAGCTGCGCGATCTCGAGCTGCGACGAGATGCTCGCCTGGACCGCGGGCAGCCGTTTCTCGAGGTCGTTTTCTTCCAGCAACGATTGTTTCTGCCCGACATCGAGGCTCAGGTTTGGCGCGAGGAAATCGGTCAATTCTTCCGCGTCGTCGATCCCGAGCACGAGCGCACGCGCCTGCTCCGGCACCTCGGGCGTGATCTCGAGCAGCTTCGCGGCGGAGTCGCGCAGATTGCGAAAGGCGGCTTCAAATTCTTTAGTCTGCGGCGCCGGCAACATGTCGAGCACCTCGATCTCTGCGCGCAGGTAGGGAGCGGTCTGCGTCATCTTGCGAATGCGAAAACGCCGCAGGCCCTGCGCGATGACGACGACCTGGTTATCCGCCTGGCGCAACAATTTCAGCACCAGCACCGCCGTGCCGACTTCGTAGAGATCGGCCGCGCCCGGCTCGTCGTTAGCCTTGTCGCGCTGGGTCACGAGCCCGATGATTTTCTGCTGCGGCAAGGTCTCGTTCAGCAATTGGATCGACGCCACCCGCTGCACATTGAGCGGCGAAACGGTTCTTGGAAAAACGACAAAGCCGCGCACCGGCAGAATCGCGAGCGTCTCCGGAATCGCCGGTATGTTCTCCTGCGCGCCGGTCTTAACGCCCTCATTCACGAGAGGCGTGGATTCACCGGCAGCCTGCAGGGCGCTAAAAGGTTGCTCGCTCATTTTTTGAAGGGCAATTCGATCCAGAGGAAACCTTTCCGTTGCTCCGCGCTGGCCTTCTCGACATCGACCGGCAGCGGCAGCTCGAGAACACGCTCGAAGGGTCCGTAATCAATTTCGAAAGCAATCATCTGCACGGCGCGGCCTTCGTCATCGGTCGGCTCGGGCGCCGGACGTGTCCCGCGAATCGAGAGCCGCTGCGGTTCGACCGTGAGATCGACCTGTGAGCGATCGACCCCGGCGAGATCGACGCAAATGCGCATCCCTTTGTCGCATTGGAAAGCATTGATCGCCGGTCGCCAGTGATAGACCCGCGAGGGCGCGAATTGCAGCCGCGTCATTTGATAGGTGACATCGCCGAGCGTCTGCTGCAGCCATTGGAGTTTGATTCCGCGGATCGTGGTCATGCGTATG
>JBKJNW010000210.1:0-3145 GCA_046593335.1 Chthoniobacterales bacterium
ATGGCGACGCGGCTGTATCGCTGCCCCACGATTTACCTCGAGCCCTACGTCATGAACAGCCGGACCGTCTTCGTCCGGGTAAAGGCGGGCGATTACGAAGGAAAACGAAAGGTGGCCGGGAAGAACCAGCGCAGCATTTACCGGGAATACGTCGACGGGGTGGTCGCGGGGGTGCTCGACTATTTCAAAAAAACGCGACCGAAGCTGTAGCCGGGGGCGCTGACCCCGATCGGCCTAACGAACCGATGGTGAGCCGAGACCGCCGGGGTCAGCGCCCCCGGCTACAGCTCGGCGACGGCCGCTTCCAGGTCTTCCCGCGTGACCGCATCGGACACGCTGGCCCGGCCGATCTCGTGCGCGACGACGAAGCGGATTTTGCCATTGACGAATTTTTTGTCGCGCGCGAGCGCGGCGAAAATTTTTTCGCGCGGGAAATCCGCCGGCAGCGCCGTCGGCAACTGATGCGCCGCGAGCGCGGCGCGAATCCGATCGGCCTCGCCTAACGAAAGGCCGGCCCGCTGGACGGAGACGTGGGCGGCGGCGATCAAGCCAAGGCTGAGCGCTTCACCGTGCAGGATTTGCCCGAAACCGGCGGCATGTTCGATCGCGTGACCGACGGTGTGGCCAAAGTTAAGCAGGGCGCGGATGTCGGTTTGCTCGCGTTCATCCGCCGCCACAATCGCGGCTTTGAGGAGGAGGTTGCGTTCGATGAGCAGGCCAAGATCTGCCGGCGCGGAGGTCTGCCCGGCCAGCTCGAAAAGTTCGGCGTCGTGGATGATGCCGTGTTTGATCACCTCCGCAAAACCCTCATGCCAGATGCGGGGCGGGAGCGTGCCGAGGGTTTCGAGATCAGCCAGGACAAGCGCGGGATGATGCATCGCGCCGATGAGGTTTTTTCCCGTGCCGGAATTCACCCCGGTTTTACCGCCAATGCAGCTGTCGACCTGTGCCAAGAGCGTGGTCGGGACGGAAAAATAGGGAATCCCGCGGAGGTAGATCGAGGCAACGAAGCCGGTCAAGTCCCCGATCACTCCACCGCCTAACGAGACGAGGAAGGAGGAGCGATCGAGCCCGGCGGCGCTGAGCTGGTCGCAAAGCGCGCCGGCCTGTGCGAGAGATTTCGAACTCTCACCCGGCGGGACGGTGATCAGCTCCGGCTGAAAATTCGCCTCCCGCAGGCTGGCGCAGACCACCTCGCCAAAGAGTGACGAGACGTTGGTATCAGTGACGACCGCGCAACGCGCGCTGCGAAAATATTGCCGAACGATCCGGCCAGTTTCCAGCAGTAGCCCGGATCCGATTAGCACCTCATAGCGTTGCCGGCCGGCGCGAACTTCGAGTGACCTCACGGGGGTTACGGATGGCCCGCGGGATCCCAGCGGAAATTCGCATCGCCGTTCGTGTTCGTCGTGTCCTGATCGAGCTTGAAATTCGCCCAGGTCATCGAGTCGACATGAAGATCAGCGAAGAGCGCGTTGATCCGCGAGCGCTTGTTATGCGTCCCGCCGGTGGCATTGCCGCCTTTATAAGTGGTCACCGCTGTCGTCGGTGTGCCGGCAAAACTGACTGCGGTCCCCCGGATGAGCGCCGGCGCCATGAGAATGAACGCACTCGGGCGGACAATCTTGTCGGACGAAAGGCCCGCAATGCTGGTGTTTCCATCGATTGGATTTCCATTCAATCCGTAGCTGATCGGGGCAGAGGCATCGATTTCCGAGGCGGCTCTCTTATCGAAGGGCGACTGAAAAATTTTCCAGGCCGGAAGATATTTCGTATGCAGCTCTGTCATCCAATTTCCACCAGCGGTGAAAATGACGCCATCGTGGTCGTTCATATAGGTCTGGGTCGCAATCCCGAGCTGGCGCAGATTGTTCATGTCCTGGGTGGCGCGCGCTTTTTCCTGCACGCTGCTGAAGACCGGCAGGGCGATGCTGGCCAGAATGGCGATGACGGTGATGACCACGAGCAGCTCGATCAAGGTGAATCCGCGCACAGAATTTTTCATACTCAGATTTTCGAAGCTTCGCACCGTATCATCCTCTCGCCGTTTTCCGTAAGTGAAATCGGCCGGCGAAGCAAAGCTTGCTCCGCCCCGGTCGCTTTTGTAAAATAGAGGCATGCCTGATCCAGTCGACCCAATCGATCCCGTCGCGCCCACCCCGACTCCGCCCCCGCCTGGGCCCGAGGCGGATGCGACCGCGCGGCCCACTTCGACCGGGCTCCCTTCCAATGTCGCCGCCGCGCTGGCTTGTTTCCCGCTCATCGGCGGAATCATTTTCTACGTGCTGGAGAAGCGCGACGGCTTCGTCCGCTTCTACGCCATGCAATCCATCATCTTCGGCGCGGCCTGGTTCCTCTTTAATATTCTCTCCTCGATCATGCACGGCATCCTCTGGGCTATTCCCGGGATCGGGCATTTGCTCGCGGGCCTGTGGGCGCTCGTTTCTGCGCTCATCCAGATCGCTTTCCTCATCGTGCTTATTATCGCGATCGTGAAAGCCTTCAGCGGCGTTCGCTGGGACATTCCCTGGGTCGGCCCGACCGCGCGCAAGCAGACGAGCGAGAAGTTGTAGCGGCGGGCGTGTCGCCCGCAATCCGCCTCGGTCTGCGGCCGACACGGCCGCCGCTACACCAGAAGCTTCACCACCACCTGGTTCAGGATTAGCTCGTGATCGAGCTGGCTGCTGACGATCTGCAGGTTGGCCGTCAGGCAAGCCTCCAGTCCGGCAACGAGCCGCTCGGTCTCGAAGCGATGGGCCTGCATGGCGGCAATCCCCAACGCGTAACCGTTGATCGAGCCGTCTTTTTTGCGCGGCAAATGCGACGTCGCTTCGGCGGGAAGACGGTTGAGGGTGGAGATGAACGAAAATGGCGCGCCCGGCTTGGGCAGGCGATGGCGTTGCATGAGGTCTTTCGCGAGGAGGAGATTGCGGACCGTCGGGATGATCGCGACGAGCAGAATGCCGATAGCCGATTCGCCCTGGTCGAGCAGCCGCCTAACGAGTGCGAGCGCGTGTTGCAGATGTCGCGCGGCGAGCGCATTCCCGAGCTCGAAGACGACCCCGGCGCGCGAGAGCGGGACGAGGGTGCGGACGGTCTCGAGCGTGACCCGGCGGTCCTTTTCACCGAGGAAAAGATCGATCTT
>JBKJNW010000069.1:0-19825 GCA_046593335.1 Chthoniobacterales bacterium
TCGAGCGGCGGCTCGGCGCTCTTTTCGGCGAATTTCACGCTCGCCATGGCCTGCTCCTTGGCGCTCTTGTCGAGCTTGTCGAATTGTTCGTTGGTTAATTTCCCTTCGCGGCTGAGCTGGGCGCGGAGGCGCGTGATCGGATCTTCCTCTCGATACTTTTCCAGCTCTTCCTTCGTCCGGTAGCTGGCCGGGTCCGACATGGAGTGCCCTCGGTAACGATACGTGCGCGCCTCGACAAAGGCCGGGTGCGGATCTTTCCGGATCGAGGCGATGATCTCGCCCAGCTGGTCGCGCACCTCGCGGAAACTCATGCCATCCACCACGTAGCCCGGCATGTCGTAGCCCTCGGCGCGGTCGACGATCTGCTTGAGCGAGGTCGAGCGTTTCACCGAGGTGCCCATGGCGAAGAAATTGTTTTCGCAAATGAAGATGATCGGGAGCTTGAAGAGGCCGGCGAGGTTGAGCGCCTCATGGAAGCCGCCCTGGTTGATCGCGCCGTCGCCGAAAAAGCAAAGGGTGACGCGATCTTCCTTGCGGTATTTGGAGGCAAAAGCCATCCCCGCCGCGAGCGGCACATGCGCGCCGACGATGGCGTGGCCGCCATACATGTGGTTGGCCTTGTCGAAATAATGCATCGAGCCGCCGAGCCCGCGCGAGCAACCGGTGACCTTGCCGAAAAGCTCGGCCATGCAGGCGTTCGCGCTTGTCCCGCGGGCGAGAGCATGGGCGTGATCGCGATAGGCGGTGATGAGGTAATCATCCGGCCGAGTGGCGGCGACGGCTCCGGCGACGACCGCTTCCTGCCCGATGTAAAGGTGACAAAAACCGCCGATCTTCTGCGCTTGATATTGCTGGCTCGCGCGCTCCTCGAAGCGGCGGATCAGCAGCATCATCGCGAGCATCTCGACTTCGTCGCGTTGCTCCGGCTGCGCCATCGCGGTCAATGGACTAACGAACGACTGGTCGCCACCGGCAGGGCGGCATCGCGCCGGCTGTAGCTCATGCAGGCGACAAACACGAGGGTGAAGAGCAAGTCACTCACGAGCGAGTTGCGGAAAAACATCCAGGTCGGCGTCGCGCCGTATTGCGGGAGGCCGACGGTCAGGGCCTGGATGAGGCCGGCGAAATTTTTGAGGTAACCGGGATCGGTCAGCCAGGAGAAGAAGTTCGTTACCCCGTAGAAAAGAGCGGAGCCGGCGAGCGAGGCGGGGAGGATCCGGGCGAGCGAAGGACGGCGGCTGATGGCGAGCCCGAGTAGACCGACGAGAGCAAAGGCGAAATAGCGGCAAAGGATCAGTGGATCGAGGAGCGAGGCCTTGTAGTAGACATCCAGCACGAGGTCGGAGAGGAGAAGCGCCGCAAACGGAATGGTGAACTTGTATTTGCGCGGGAAATAAATCGCACCGCACAGAGCGATTGCAGCGAGCGGTGCGAAATTTGAGAGCCACGCGCTTCCCCCGCCCTGCACAATGATGGCGGTGGCGATCCGATAAACGACCGCGAGCAAAACGAGAACGAACGCTGGAATCATGGGCAAAACTCTACGTTTCTGAGCGAGATGCAATCCGGTTTCTCATCGCGTCCTCCGATATGTGCTCGTATCCGATTCTCCCGAGCCGATCACGAGCAGGAGCACGATGACGAATCTATGAGGCGGAAGTTTTCGCCGCGGCTTTATTCAGGCGGGCCTTGCGGCGATTGGCGACATTTTTGTGGATGACTCCGCGTTTCGCAGCCTTGTCGAGGGCGGAGACGAGTGCGCGAGTGTCTTCCGTTTTCCCTCCCGCAGCCTGGCGTTTGTTGAGGGAACGCAGGTTGGTGATCACGCTCCGGTTACGAAGGGTGCGGCGAGGATTTTGACGAGCGCGCTTAGTGGCAGATTTGGAGTTGGCCATGGATCAGAATTTGTGGACGGGCAGGGTCGCGGACAGGCGCTTGCTTGTCAAGACAGCGACTGCCAGGGAATGCCGCACACTTTTTCAATTGACCGGCGCGCGCCGTGTTAAAGTCCACGCCATGGAGTTGTTCTGGTGGGGCGCCACCCTCATCTTGATGGCGGTCGGACTGATTGGAACGATCCTGCCAGTTTTTCCCGGTACGATCATTATTCTGGCGGCTGCCATCATGCACCGGATCATGCTCGGTCCGGAAAAAAGCCTCGGCTGGGCCGGGCTCGGGGTGCTTGTTTTGCTCGTGCTTGCTTCCTACGCGGTCGATCTCGCCGGGAGCTGGCTAGGCGCGCGCAGATTCGGGGCGACGCGCTGGGGCGCGCTGGGAGCGGTGGCGGGCGCCATCGTCGGAATCTTTTTTGGACTGCCCGGGGTGCTCGTCGGACCGGTCGTGGGGGCGCTGGCGGGAGAAATTATTGGCGGAATGAAGCTGATCGATGCTGGACGCGCCAGCTGGGGCGCGCTCCTGGGCAATCTCGCGGCGATGGCGGGCAAACTCCTCATCGCGCTTGCGATGGTGAGCTGGTTCCTGGTCGCGACGCCGGCGCCGTTTTAGGCGCTTAGCGGCGGGGCGAAGAAGAATCGAGCTTCGCGTAAACGCCGATCAACGGGCGACGCGAAGGAGTCGCGGCGCGGAAATCACTGACGAAGCCGCGCGCGGTGCGGATTTCAACATGACCGGCGGCCCGGCCCGAGCCGTAAACCAACACCGAACCGATCGGCGCCTGGTAAGGATCTTTCACTGCGAGACGAGTGAAACCGTAGGAATGAACCAATTCGTCGCCCGCCTGACGCGCAAGGGCGGTCTTCGGATAGGAACTCACGGCACCGGAGGCGAGCAGCGCCTGTTTCACATAGCGCCAGCAACGGCTCTTGGAATGGGCATTGGCGCGCTCTTCAGCGATCGTCGCGGCCCGCGCCAGCTTGGGATCGAGATGAGGCAGAGTCTTCATCTTGCCGGTGAACTGGGAGATTACCTCGGTCGTTTGCACCTTCCCGTTGGCATCGACATAGACAAAACGAGTCTCCGATTTGGAGAGACCGGCAGCCTGAAGATTCGAGAGGGCGAGAATACAGCTGAGAAACAGAAAAAGTCGAAGCACGAGTGCCTCTTATGAAGGCAATTCCAATGCCGCGCAAACTAAAAAGACCGATTCGGCAGAACTTTTTGTCCCTCGGAGTCGGCGGACCGGAAAAAGATTCTCTCCAACTCCCTAAATAGGTTTGACATATCACCGGAAAATTGAGAAGCGACCTATCCCAATTCGAAGGAAGATAAAAGATGAAAAAGCTGAGCTTGTTACTGATCGCAATCGCAATGAGCGCAGCCGGCGCCTTTGCCGCCACTGAAGGAATCGATAATGCCGCCAATTACGGAGGAACATGGACAAATGGGAGCAATGGGGGCTCCGGCTTTGGCGCGTGGGCAATTACGGACGGCGACGGTGGACATTACATCGGTGGCACCGGTCTGGGTTCCAACACCTTTGGCCTTTTTAATACCTTTGCTACCACAACGACGGACGCGATTCGGCCTTTCACGGGGCCGCTTACGCCCGGCCAGACTTTTTCAATTGATCTCGGCTTCTCGCCCTTCGCCGCCGTCGGTTCGATTGGAATTAACCTGCGGAGCGGCACGAACGAGGTCATCACTCTTTCCACGACTGGCTCGGGCGATTGGATACTCAACGATGGAGGATCGAATTTCAGTGCCGGAGCGACAGCCACGGCTGATACCCCATTTTCTTTCTCCTTCACTTACAATGGAGGGAGCAGTTATTCCTTTAGCCTAACCGGATCCGCCGGAGGTGTGAACTTTACGTCCAGTAATGCAGGGATCAGCAGCATCGACAACCTGAGGATCTTCAACTTCAATCAAGGCCCGGGCGCAAACGCCGGCTTTGATAACCTCGCGATCGTGCCCGAGCCCTCGAGCTTCGCCCTCCTCGCTGGACCCGTCCTGCTCGGCGCCTGGTTCTTTGTCCGCCGCCGGCGGCAGGCCTAACGACTGTCCTGTTTGGTCTGAAAAACCCGCCATTCTCCAAAGCGGCTACAAGCCCGCGCCGACCACCGATCGAAGCCGGTTTTCTATTTCTAGCCGACGATGCGGCCGCTGACCTCGCCGAAACCGACCCGGTAACCGTCCCCTTCGGCCCAGCCACTGATCGTTAGGCAATCGCCGTCCTCGAGCCATTTCCGCGTCTCGCCGCCGGGCAGCGACAAAGGGTTGGCCCCGCGCCAGGTCAACTCGAGCATGCTGCCGCGACCGTCATCCGCCGGGCCGCTGATCGTGCCGCTGGCGAGGAGGTCGCCCGGTTGCAGGTTGCAACCGCCGACGGTGTGGTGGGCCAGCTGTTGCGCGATGCTCCAATAAAGATTCTGGAAATTACTCCGCGTAATCGTCTGCGGCGCGCTCATCTGCGCCGTTTGCAGCGTCGCCTCCAGCCGGATGTCGAAAGTGAAATCGTCCGGCGCACGCAGGTACTCCATCGGGGCCGGGTCCTGCGTCGGGAGCGGTTTCCGGAAGGGCTCGAGCGCCTCCAAGGTCACGATCCAGGGTGAAATGCTGGTGCAGAAATTTTTTGCGAGGAAAGGGCCAAGCGGCTGGTATTCCCAGGTCTGAATGTCACGCGCGCTCCAGTCGTTCATCAGGACGAGCCCGAAAATATGATCCGCCGCCTGCGCGATCGGGACCGGCTCGCCGAGTTTGTTAGGCGGGCCAACGAAGAAAGCGGCCTCGAGTTCAAAATCGAGAGCGCGGCTGGCGCTGAAGATCGGCGCCTCCGCATCCGGCGGCTTGATCTGGCCATGCGGCCGGCGCACCTCAGCCCCGCTCGGCACGATCGAACTGGCCCGGCCGTGATAAGCGATCGGGAGCCATTTCCAATTCGGCATAAGGGCGTTTTCCGGCCCGCGAAACATCGTGCCGACATTGAAGGCGTGGTGATACGACGAATAAAAATCGGTGTAATCACCAATCCGCGCCGGCAACTGCATCGTCACCTCGCTCTGCGCATGGAAGGCCCGCGCCCGCAGCGCGGCGTCATCGCGCAGGGTGGCGGTTTCGGCGGCGAGCAGATGCTGCAAAATCTCGCGCACCTTGCGCCAGACCGGCCGACCGAGGGCGAGAAAAGCGTTGAGCGAGTCGCTGGCAAAGATCGGGCGCGCGCCGAAGTTCAGCGCGCGAAAATGACCACCTTCCTCGAGCAGAGCGAGATCGAGCACGAAATCGCCGATCGCGACCCCGGCGCGGGCGGGACCTTCATTAGGCCGAAAAATTCCGTAGGGCAGATTCTGGATTGGGAAGTGCGATTCCGGCGCGACTTCGATGAAAGAGCGAAGCGAGGTGGACATGATTTCAGGGATTTTTCAAAAGGCCGAGCGCACGCAGGTCGGCGCGCGGCTCCTCAAAGCTGCAACTGCCTAACGAAGTCACGAGTTGGCGGCGCGCGGTGATCTGCGCGGTGGAAATTTTCCATTCCCGCCAGCTCATCATCTTGTCGTCGAAAACAAAGGCACTCCCCTCCTCTTCCGCCAACATTTCCTGGGTCTGCGCCTCACTCCAGCGATGCTCGGCCGCGAGGACGCCGGCCCCGAGGACGTTGAGGAAGCCGTGCATCTTCGTCCCGACGCTCTCGTGAAAAAGACGCACCGGATGGTGCAGGCCGGCGGTGAACTTGATCGGGACACGATGCCGCGCCGCCGTAACCAGGGTGCGCGCGATCTCCGCGCCATCAGGAAAAGCGTCCGAAGTCACACCACCGGTGCGGAGTTTGAAACCGGCCCCGCTGCCCGAGAGAGCCGCGATCGCCTTGGCCGCCCCTTCGGCTGGCGCTTCCCAAAAAACGCTCAGGGGCAGATCGCCCAGGGTGGCGCGGGCCACGCCTAACGACTTCGCGACCGGTCCCGGAGGCAGGGGCATCTCGATCTGGCGGACCAAGACCACACCTTTGTGTCCGTTGTGAAATTCCTTGATCGCTTCCGCCACCGTCTCGAGCGCGCTCCGAAACTCCGCCGGCTTCGTCGTCTTCGGCCCCAGCGCGGAAACCACCAGCGGGTGCTCCTTGTCGAAGGCCGCGAGGTGGGCACGGGCTTCGCCGAATTTCGCCACCGGGAGGATAAACGCCCCCAGCATCCAGCGATCGGCGGAGCGCAGGTAGGCGGCATGGTTCTGCAAGGCCGGCTCGAGCTCCAGCTCTGCCGGGGGAAAAAGTCCCGCGTAATCGATCGCGTGGGCAATTAGTGCACGTAAAGAAGCAGCCGACATTGGGAGAGAACTCAACGGCGCAATCACCGCGCTCGTCAACCGGTCGTTTTAGATCGTTTCGCTTCCACCTCGTTCGCGCGGCAGAAACTCCGGAAAAAATCCGGCTGCGTATTTGCTCCGGTTTTTCGCAATCCCGGCCACGGGGCGCGTGAAGACAGGCCGGCAACCGAATCAGCCAGAGATGGAAATCGAACTCGAGAAGCGCCCTTCCGACCAGCACGCAGGCGAGCACGGCGAGGAAAAAACTGTCGTCACACCGCGCCTGCGCGTGCACGACCTCCTGAACCGGCCTTTCGATGTGCGCTCGTTTGCCATGACCGGGCTTTTTCTGGTCGCGGTTTTTTACACCATCTATTTTCTCCGCTCTCTCCTTCTCCCGATCGTTCTCGCACTCCTGCTGAGCTACCTGCTCCGCCCGCTGGTGCGCGGCCTGGCCAGGATCAAAATCCCACCGCTTATCGGGAGCGCCCTGCTCCTGCTCACGCTCGTCGCCGGCATTGCCTATGGGGGCTCTTTCCTGGCCGCGCCCGCGGCCGGCTGGATCGAGAAAGCCCCCTACAGCCTGCAGCAATTGCAACAACGCCTTTCCCCATTCAAGAAACCCATGGCCAAGGTCGCGCAGGCCAGCGGCGCAATCGAAAACCTGACCAACACCGCCACCGAACCCGCCACGCCGTCCGAAACCGGCCCCAAAACCCAGAAGGTGGAAGTGAAGCAGCACCCCATTTCCGAGCGGCTCTTCGCCCAGACGACCGAGTTTCTGATCAGCACCCTCACGATGCTCATCCTGCTCTACTTCCTCCTCGCTTATGACGGCGTTTTCCTGGCCAAGCTGATCAAGCTCATGCCCACCCTCTCCGATAAAAAACGCGCGGTCTCGATCGCGAACGAGATCGAGACCCAGATCTCGCGCTACCTTTTTACCGTCACACTGATCAATCTTTGCCTTGGGATTGCAGTCGGGACAGCGGTCGGTTTTCTCGGCTTGCCCAACCCGATCATGTGGGGCGCGATGGTCGCGATCCTTAATTTCGTGCCCTATCTCGGCGCCCTCGTCGGCATCGCCTGCATGTTGCTCGGAGCGCTTCTCAGCTTCAATAATCTGGGCGTGGCGCTGATTTTTCCCGGGACCTACCTCGCCCTCGCCACGCTCGAGGGAAACTTCATCACTCCCTTTGTCATGGGCCGCTCGCTCACCTTGAATCCTGTCCTGGTCCTCCTCTCTCTCACTTTCTGGGGCTGGATGTGGGGCATCGTTGGCATCATCCTGGCCGTTCCGATCCTGGCCGCCTTCAAGATTTTCTGCAGCCACATCAAACCGATGGAGCCGCTGGCGGAATTCATCAGCTGAGGGCGCCGGTCCGAGTTTAGCGTTGCCCCGCAAGCCCCTCCGGCGTTAAGAGATGGTGTGTCTGAAATCGCAAGCCCTGCCATCGCGCCTAACGAATCGTCCCCGGCGCCGGTCTACTCCCGCAAGCACCCTTTCCCCGGCCGGCTCCTGGTTAACCGCCGCTTAAACAGTCCCGACTCGGACAAGAACACCCGCCATTTCGAGATTTCGCTCGAGGGTTCCGGAATCACCTACGAAGTGGGCGATTCCATGGCCGTTTACCCGACGAACGATCCCGCGCTGGTCGATGAAATTCTCCACACGCTCGAGGCCACCGGCGAGGAAGAGATCGCGGGCAATCGCGGGGCCCTTACCACTCTGCGCGCGGGTTTGCTCCGCGACTACGGCATCACTCAGCCGACCCCGAAATTCCTCAAGGCCATCGCCCAACGCGCAAGCGCGGCACCGCTCTTGAACGAGTTGCTCGAGCCGGAGCGAAAACAGGATCTCACGGATTACCTCTGGGGAATGGAGGTGATCGATTTCCTCCTCGAACATCCCTCGATCAAGTGGACGCCGCAGGCATTCGTCGCCCTTCTGCCCAAGCTTCAACCGCGCCTTTACTCCATCGCCTCCAGCCTCAAGGCGCACCCCAGCGCGGTCCATTTCATCATCGATGTCGTGCAATACCGCACCCATGGCCGCGCCCGCAAAGGCGTTTGTTCGAGCTTTCTCGCCGAACGTTGCAGCGAGTCGCCCGCGCCGATTTTTCCCACCGTCTCGAAATTCCGGCTGCCGGAAGACCACGACGTTCCCATCATCATGGTCGGCCCGGGCACAGGCGTGGCGCCGTTTCGGGCTTTTTTACAGGAACGGCAGGCCCTCGGGGCGCGCGGGCGGAACTGGCTCTTCTTCGGCGCCCAGCGCGCGCAGAGCGATTATTATTATCAGGAAGACTTCGACCAGTTCGCCGCCGACGGCATTCTCACTCGCATCGACACCGCTTTCTCACGCGATCAGGCGCACAAGATTTATGTGCAGGATCGAATGTTGGAAGCGGCCGTCGAAATCTGGCAGTGGCTCGAGGAAGGCGCGCACTTTTACGTTTGCGGCGACGCCCGGCGGATGGCCAAGGATGTCGACGCGGCCCTGCGCCAGATCGTGCAGCAGCAAGGCGGGAAGGATCCCGAGGAAGCGGGCGAATACGTTGAACAGTTGAAGAGCGACAAACGCTACAAGCGCGACGTTTACTAGTCTGCGCCCGTGCGAGGCAACGGGAAACCGCGTCTCTACTTTGGGTCCGCTCCCACCCGGACGCGACGGGTAGTGCGCCCCTTGAGCGGCCCGTAATTCGTTATCTCACTCGTGTCCACATCGGCAGGCCCGTGGTCAACCAGGATTAACTCCTGCTGCACTTTGGTCTCGGCGAGATAGCGGACCGCTTCCGGGGTATTCCCGCGCACGAACCGGACTTTTTTCGGCCCATCAGGAATCGCGACCATGATCATGTCGAGGTTTGGTGTTCCTTCATTGTTGAAAACCTGCGAGCCCTGCCCGCGCGGCATGGTATGAGCGAAAGTGACGCGCGACTCGGCCGCGGACGCCCACGACGGTGAGGAGGCTATTTTTTCCACGGGAGGAGTCGGCGCCGGCGGCGCGCTCACTGTGGGCGGTGCGGTAAAGCTTCCCGAAAGGACGAATAATCCCACCACGGCAACCAGGACGCATCCGCCGGCGATCACTCGGCCGGGAGATACGATTTGTTTTTGAGTCTCGATCGTTTTCATCCCTTTTAGGGGAACCAGGGAACAACGGTCGCGCTGTTCACATAGCTGGAGCGCCACGACTGCGGCACCGGCTGCAAATTGCCGGTGGTCGGGAAAAAAGGCGGGGCGCCGCCAGGCTTATAGGCACGCTGATCCCAAAGCCGCGTTTTAAGAATGCCGTTGGTAAAAGTGTTACCGGAATAAAGCGCCCAGGAGTATCCATAATTTTGGACCTCGCCCCCGATACTTAGCGCGGCACCCTTTGCCCGGGTCTTGAAATTTTCCACCCCATATCCGCCGTCCTTCGTCGCGCTGGTCGAGGAACCGGTCGCCATGACTACAGCATCGAGATGGATCGGGTTATTCACGTCCGCCGCCACGAGATTGCCATCGAGGTCCTTCTCCTTAATCATGACATCGGCTTCGGAAACTATCCCGAGGATATCGTTGACGGTATTCAGCTGGTCGAGGAGAGTGGAAACATAGTCCTGATTAATGCCCGAACCATCGGCGGTGTAGAGACCGGGCGCGTCCGTGTAACTCATGTCATCCGGACGAGAGGCATAGTTCAGGCTGCCAGTGATATCCACGCTTCCGCTGTTGGGCACAAACGGATTGCGCAGGGCGCCAATCGTGAGCTTCCCATCGAGAGTTCCCTTGAGCGACTTGATATTGCCATAAACGACCATGGCGTTGTTGATGTCTTTGATCTTGTAGGTTCGTTGCGGACCGTAAGAAGGTGTCCCATCTGCCTTAGGACCGAGATACTGTTGCACGATTACTTGTCCGTCGTCGGTCCCCCCTCCGGCCGGATCAAGTACGATGCTAAAGTCTGCTCCTTTCGACGGGTCATAACCGCTGTAGTTCACGGGTAAGATGAGCCCGGCGTTGGAGCGAAGTTGCTGGCTTCGCGTATCGACGTTCATATCCGTCGGCATGGAGACAGGCACGGGCAGGACATTCAAGCCTTTGTAAAACTGCGGAGCATTCTTGAAGGTACTGCTATAGTACTGAAGGATGTTGACGTAGTCGTTCGCATCGCTCTTTCCGTAGATCGAGCTGTAGGCAGAGTAATTGGCAAAATAACGCACGCCACCGGTCGCAGCCGTTGTGGCTTCATTGACCATCCAAAGGTTCGGCCAGAAGGCGAGACCGGAGTTACAATGATAAGGACCGAGAAAGACACTCCCGAAGCCTTCAAACTGGAAGTAGCCCGGCAGCCAGACGCCGCCGAAATCGTTTACGAAATACTCATACTTGGCAAAGTTCTCCTGGAACAAAGTCGTCTGTACGCGCCGGCAGATCGCCCGCATCCGGCTCCCGGCCGCTGAAGTCGCAGTGGACGCCAGCGTCCAGCTGAGCTGCGAACCCATGGCCCGGGGATAGACGTTCACCGTGACTGATTGGAAAGGAGCAAACTGGGCCACGGGGACATCCTCATTCCAGATTTGATTCGCGATCGGCGGAGTGGCCATGCCCTGGAGTTGAACGATTGCCTTGGCCAGCCCTGCTTCCGCCGCCATCAAAGCACGATCATCCATCACCCGCTGGTCTTGCAGGTGCTCGATGTTCGACATACTGACCAGATAAGTGCCCAAACCGGCGGCAAGAAAGATCATCACAATCATGACTGCGATGAGGATCGAACCTTCCTCGCGGCGACGGGTGCTGTCGCGCAGGGGGAAACCGGGTGGGATGTGCGGTGAGTAGGACTTCGTTTGGGCGGTCATTATGGATTTCGCGGAATCGCGCTGGTCGAAAAGCGAAGGCGATCGGGTTCAATGCCGCCGAAGACGCGCCGCGGATAGCCGAGGATGCCGACGACAAAACCGACACGGATAGTGCCATTGGTATTGCGGCGAAACTCTAGGTCTGTCACGTTCGACGCGAGCAGTTTGTCGGTCGCTGGAGTGGGCGCTGTGGTCCCGGTGTGGGAGTAGATTTTTCCCAGAGTTTGTCCCGTGGATAGCACTCCGGTAGATGACCACCAATAGTAAGTGACAGTCGTGGGCCCCTCGGGGAGGTTAATCACCGCGCAGGAGCCATAGGTGATGTCCGTCCCGCCCACTTTCGTGTAGTCCGCGTAAATTTTTTCGGTCTGGGCAGACTGAAGACTCCCCTGGATCGCGCGGATGATCGACGAGCCATTGTCTCGCGCCCACATTTCGCTTTCGTTGCTCTGAAAAAGCCAAACGCCTTGGCTGAGGGCGAAGAAAAGAATCAGCCCGACGACGGTCGCGATCCCACCGGACACCGCGAGCTCGACCAGAGTATATCCTTCCGTCCCTTTTGATCCCATTTTCATAGGCTGGGAAAGCTCTGGCATATCGCCGTGCTCGTGCTCATTGAAACGACCCGCTGGTTGTTTCCGGGATAAAGCTGCCACTGCATCGTCACTGTGACCTGCTGCAGCGTCGGCGTGGCTGGGGTGGTCACGAAATCCGCCCGCCAAACCCCGTTCGGGAGCTTATCCGGGATAGATGCCGGCGCGGCGGAATTGCCCGGGGCGACGTCCTCGATCGGAATCGCTTGCCAGGCATTGGCTACCGGCACGATCCAGCGCGTATCCGGCGCTCCGCCGGGTATTTGTTTGAGATAAACCGGTGCAATCGCGGTGCTGTTGGTGATCTGCGGAAAAGGCTGGGCTTTGAAAAGCTCGAGCAATTCCGTCTGGATCGAGGCGGCGAGCATTCGCTGCGACGATTCGCGATTACGAAACCGCATGTAGGCAATACCGCCCATGACGCTGAAGAGCGTCAGCCCAAGGATGGCGACGGCGACCATCACTTCCACCAGTGTAAACCCATTCACCGCCCTGGGGCGGCGCCGGGAGTGGCCTCCGTCCTGAGGGTCATTCGCTAGGTGCATTGAATGCCTCTTCAAAGCAGACGCGATGCCAGCCTCGTCCGCATTTCCAGCAAATCGGGAAAAGCCGAACAGCGGCGCCGGGCCGCTAAGGGTGGGTCCGCACTGCGAAACCGACCGCGACCAGCATCGCGAGCAAGCTCAAACCAGCGAGCGCGCCCCCGGCAATGAGCCACCACGGACGGTAAACCAGCGTGAGGCGACCGTGCGCCGCCGCGGGCAACCGGATCAGCGGCGCGAGCCCGCGATACGATTCGACCGCGATTTCCTCGCCGTCGAGCGTCGCTTCATAGCCGTCGAAAAACGGGCGTGCGAAGACAAGCACCGCCGAGCCTTCGCCGGCGTCGACCGCAACTTCGGCGACAATTCTTTGCCGGGCGTCGCTGAGCAGTTGGATCGTGACAGGTGGTGGCGATTTCTCGTTAGGCAAATCGATCGCATGGAGCGGACCGATCGGCGCGCCCAGCCGTTCGTAGACGCGCCCTTCTGTCTCTTCGTGCGCGAGCCGCCAGGCCGACGCCGGCTCTGGCGCCAGGGGCATGGCGCGATCCACGATCAGGCCGTCGATCCCGAGTTTCTCAAGCAAACCGCCCGGTCCGGCTTCACGCTGGAGCAGGTATTCCGCGACGCCCGGATCGATCTCGCCATGGGTATAAAAGGTCCACGCCGGCCCGATACCAGCCGCGCGGATCGGGCTGTAGCCGTTGATCAAGCGCACCCCTGCCCACATCGAAGTGCTGCCGGGGCGCGTGACCTGCCCGACCGGCGCAGGATGGTTCTTGAGCCGATAAGCTTCTTCCGGCGGGGGATAGACACTGAGGTAAAGCCGTGCCGGATCGAGCGGCTCCGTATTCGTTAGGCTCTGGAAAAAAGAATACTTCGGCACCCCGACATTGGTCGGGAGGAGCAGGTAAGTCGCGAGGAGCGAGGCAAAGACGCCGCCAGTCAGAAGGGTGCGCCAAAACTCCGCGAGCCGGAACTGCGCGAGGGCCTCCGCGGCAACGAGCGCGAGCACGAGATGGAGCAGCGGCAGCCAGCGAAAACTCCAACGAAAAACATTCGCGCTCGGGAGCATCGAGATCATCAGGACGAGCACGAGCAGGCCCAGCTCCCATTTCATTTGCCGAACGAAGCGCCCGCGGAGAAAAAACAAACCCGCCAAAAGCGCGAGCGGCGGCACGGTGCCGCAGGCGAGCTCGATCGCGCTGTGCGGCCGCGCGCGGTTCGCAAAATCCGCCCAGTTCACCGTCCACGCCGGCCAGACGAATCCCGGCAGCGCCGCCGGGGGCACGAGCCATTGCCAATGCGCCCCCGGGTTGGCCTGCTCCGCTCGGGCCGAGCCGTGCACGTAATCGAACAGCGCCAGCCAGGCCGGCGCGGAAAGCCCGAAACCGAGGACCAAACCCAGCGCCAGCGGCCACAGTGCCGAAAGTCGTTTCGTTTCGCCTAACGATCGCAGCGACAGCCACCCCGCGAGCAGCGCCACCATCAGGACGGTGTAGGGAAAGCCGCCCGTCACGAGCAGATAGACAAACGGCGCCGGCCAAAGAAAGCGCCATTTCGTGCGCGCCGGATCAAGCGCGCGCTCCATCCCCCACCAGGCCCAGGGCAGCCAGGCGAAGGCGCCCAGGGCGCCGAACCAATCGGACGCGCCCCAGCAAATAATCCAGCCATTGAGCGCCCCGACCAGCGCCACCATAGTCGCGAGCGAGACCGATAACTGCCGATCGCGCGCGAGGAGAAACGATCCCGCCCCCAGGACAAAAAGATGCGCCAGCGAAAGCGCGGCGGCCTGCTGCGCGAAGGCGAGCGGGAATTTCCAGATCAGGACGATGGCGGCATTGACGAAAATCGAGAACGTCCCGTATTGAAATTCCCCCGCCAAATTGCTGCAGACCCAGGAATAGGGACTGAGCAAAGGGAGATGCCCTTCCGACCAGCTCCGGGCCACATCGGCGAAGACCGGCAGAATGGAGATCTCGTAATCGTCATTCCAAAAGACCTGCGGGTTATGCCACAGGAGCAGCCCGCAAAAGAACAGAACGAGCGTTCCGGCGCCGACTGCGCCTAAGGAATCGAAACGACGAGAGGCGGGCCTGGGCGCGCTCAACTTCGATCAGAGGACGACCGGGCGGCCTTCGGTCATGACCAGCACCTTTTCTTCCACGCCATGCGCGCGGGCGCTCGAAAGCAGGCGCTCGGGCGGCTCATGGAGCGGCTCGTAGCCGAGGCGGAACGTCCCGTAATGCATCGGGACCAATTTGCGCGCGCGCAGCTCGAGGAAAGCGCGCACCGCCTCTTCCGGATTCATGTGCACTTCGCGTTTGCTCGGCGCGTCGTAGGCGCCGATCGGCAGCAGCGCGATCTCGATCGGGAAACGCGCGCCGATTTCCTCGAAGCCAGGGAAGTAAGCGCTGTCGCCGCAGTGGAAGATAGAGCGCTCGTTCGCCTCGATCACGAACCCGCCAAAACCGCGATGTTGATCGGCCAGCATCCGCGCTCCCCAATGATGACAGGGCGTAAGCGAGATCTTGAGCGGCCCGGTCTCGACCTGTTCCCATTGTTCGAGTTCGTGCACGATGTTGAACCCAAGATCCTGCACCAGGTTCCCCACCCCGGTTGGGACCACGATCGGCTGATCGGCCGCGACCCGACGCAGGCTGCGCCGATCGAGATGATCGAAATGGGCGTGAGTTACGAGGACGAGATCGATCGAAGGCAGATGATCGATGTGAAATCCGGGGCGTTTCAGGCGCTTGATCACGCTCAGCCACATCGCCCAATTGGGATCGATCAGAATATTCATACCTGCGACCTGGATGAGAAAAGAGGCGTGCCCGATCCAGGTGATGCCGACTTCGTTCGGCCCGACTTTGGGAAAGAGCGGCTTCTCGCGGTCACCCGAGCGCCTGGTGAAAAGCGAGGGAATGAGGACCTCGGTGAGGAAGTTCCGCTTGTGCCAGTCGAGGCCCGGTTTCAGGCCGACGCGCTTTGGTGCGGCCGTGCGTTCGCTCCCGTTTTTGACGGAAGCGCGCACGACCTGAGTGCGTTTTTTCCGCGAAAAAGGTGTCGGCACAGTCGGCCAACCATATAAACTAACGCGGGTGAAGCAATCGTTTTGCCGAACCCCTCGCCAGCCGGTGAAAAAGGGGTGTCTCGCCTAACGAAATCCCTCCCATGCAAAGCGCAGTTCCCCGCCGGCAACCACTCAGCGGAATCGCGCTTTCCGCCATTCTCGGCCTGCTCCTGGCCGAGTTCTTCCGCCTTCCCTTCGCTCTTCTCGGGCCGGCCCTCGTGCTCGGCGCGGTCGTCTGCCTGGTCCGTCCAAACGGATGGCTAACGCATCTCCTCGTCGCTGCCTCTCATTTCGCCCTGCACCAGACCCAGCTGCACGATTCACCCGGCCGCGAGCTGAGCACGCGGCTGGGCGATCGGCTGCGGATGGTCTCGGTCAGCGGAACGGTGGCGAACGAACCGCGACTTTCGCCTAACGACTACACGACCTTTCTCCTCCGGCTCCGTTCCATTGAGCTCGACGGGCGAGCCGAGCCCTGCCGCGCCACCATCCAGGCACGCTGGAAAGCCAATCCAAGACTGGGCGACGAACTTCGCCTCTTCGGCATGCTCGAGAGCCTTCCACCCGCGCGCAATCCGGGCGTCTTCGATCTGCGCGCCTACCTCGCCCGGCGCGATGTTTTCCAGAGCATCTTTGTCCGTTACCCGGAGAGCGGGACGATTGAGCGCAGCGGCGGCGCCGACCCGGTCACACGCGCGGCCGCCCAGGCGCGGGAATGGATGCGGCGCAACCTGACTCGCGACCTGGAAGATGCGCCCGAGGTGGCGGCGCTGATCAACGGGATGGCGCTCGGCTTGCGCCACGAGACGCCTAACGACATCGAGGAACCCTTTCAGCAGACCGGGACGCTGCACCTCTTTGCCGTCGCCGGGCTGCACGTCGGCATCGTCGCGCAACTGCTCTGGATCCTGGCCTCGCTCCTCCGTCTTCCGCGGACGGCGGCGGCCGCGCTCATCATCCCCTGTCTTTTCTTTTACTCGGCCATTACCGGCTTCCACGTGTCGAGTCTGCGCGCCGCGACCATGGCCGCCTTCTTGTTAGGTGGAATCTTTTTCGATCGCCCGGTCCTCGCCCTCAACAGCCTGGCTGGCGCCGCCCTCGTCATCCTCGCCTGCGACTCCAACCAGCTTTTCACCTCCGGTTTTCAGCTCTCCTTCGCCGTCGTCGGCACCATCCTCCTCCTCGCCGAACCGATCGCGCGCCTCCTCCTCCGGACAGCGGAGCCAGATCCGTTTCTGCCGCGCAGTTTACTCTCGTTAGGGCAACGCACTTTCCAGGGCGGATTCTTTTGGAGCGCGCGCGCCCTTTCCGTCTCGGCCGCGGCCTGGGCCGGTTCGCTCGTGCTCATCATCTGGTATTTCTATCTCATCACCCCGGTTTCCCTCCTCGCCAATCTGACCGTGGTGCCCGTCGCATTCTGCGTTCTCGCGACCGGGTTAATGTCGTTAGTCGCGGCGCCTTTTCTGCCCGCCCTCGCGGTCGTCTGCAACAACGCCAACTGGAGCCTGGCTCAGCTCATTTTCGCTCTGGTGCATTTCTTTTCCCAACTGCCGGCCGGCCATGCCTACGTCGAGCGTCCGCACTGGCCGAGCGGGGCGCGCGCCGAAATCACCGTCCTCGACGCCGGCGCAGGCGGGGCGGCGCATCTTCGCGCCGGTGGCGCGGACTGGCTCTTCGATGCCGGGAGCGTGCGCGATTACGAGCGTTTCCTGCGCGATTATCTGCACTCCCGCGGGATCGACCGGCTCGATGGCCTGGTCCTGAGTCACGGCGATTCGCTCCACCTCGGTGGGGCCGATTTCGTGCTCGACGAATTCCGCCCCCGGCGGGTCATCGACAACGGCGCGCCGGATCGGTCCCGCGTCCATCATGCCCTCCTCGTTAGGCTAAAAAATCCGGAGATCGCGGCGCGCGGTCGGGTTTTCACGCTTGGGCGCGAGGTGCGCGCGCGCGTCCTTTATCCCCCGGCCGACTGGAAGGCAAAAGCGGCCGACGACCAGGCGCTTGTCGTGCAATTGACGATCGCGGGGAAACATCGCGTCCTCCTCCTCTCGGACAGCGGCCCGTCCACTGAGCGCGCGCTGCTTGCTCAGCCTAACGATCTGCGGAGCGACATCCTGATTAAAGGCCAGCATTACTCCGGCGCTGCCGGCTCGGCGGAATTTCTCGACGCCGTCCGTCCGCAGTTGATCATCGCCAGCTCAGTCGATTTCCCCGCTCGCCAGAGGATCCCAGACGATTGGGCGCTGATGGTCCGCGCCCGCGGCATTCATCTTCTCCGCCAGGACGAAACCGGGGCGGTCACCCTGAAATTTTTCCGCGACGACTGGGAGGCCACGCCGTTTCTCGGTCAGCCTACCTTCCGCAGCAGGAGCCGGTAGATGGCCGCGCCGTCGGCCAGGAAATGTTTTTCGAAGGTCGTGATCGGGAACTGTTCCTCCGGCTCCGGCGCGACTTCGACAAAGTATTCGGGCAAAATCACGGCCCGGATCGCCTCGGAATATTTTTCCTGGTCGGTCACGAGACGAAGGCGGCCGCCGGGCTGGAGGAGACGATGGACCAGGACGAGGAATTCGGGCGTCACCATTCGCCGGCGCCGATGTTTACTCTTCGGCCAGGGATCGGGGAAAAGAACGTGCACCATTTCGGCCGTGGCCGGCGGGAGCAGGTATTGGATGGCGTAGCCGCTCTCGATCCGAAGGAATCGGACGTTCGTTAGGCCTAGACGCGAGGCTTTTTTGCAACCCCGCCAGACTCGCCCGGCCAGCTTCTCCAGCCCGAGATAATTCCGCTTTGGGAATCGCTCCGCCTGCGCGACGAGGTAGGCGCCGTCGCCACAGCCGATATCGACTTCCAGCGGCGCCGGACGCGGAAAAATCCGCGCCAGGTCGAGCGGCGCGAAATAGTCCGTCGGAAAGAGTTCGAATTCTTCCGCGGCCATCCGGACGCCTGTAGTTTCCTCCGTCATCTCGACTGATTCCACCGCACGCTGAGGCAGGTCTGGCCCGGCTACTTCTTCATCAGGTCGAGAACGGCGGCCGTCATCGCCACCAAGCCGGTGCGAATGGTCGGCTCGGGCACGGGCAGGAACTTGCTCGAGTGCAGCGAGGGGAGAGAGGCGCCGGATTTCTCAGCCGCCGCCGCCTTCGCCGGATCAACCGCGCCGACGTTAAACATGAAGGCCGGGATGGAGTGATCGGGCAGGCTGAACTCGCTGAAATCTTCGCCGCCCATGGTGGGTGGTTTGTCGAGCACATTGTCGGCGCCGATCACGGCCTTGATCGCGGCGGTGGAGCGCTTTGTCAGCTCGGGGTTGTTATAAGTGGACGGCGTAAAACCGTCCGTCTCCACCTTCACCTCGGGCATCTTGTCGTTAGGCAGGCCCGCCGCCATGGCGCAGCCTTTTGCGATCCGCTCGATCGCGGCCAGGACCTTGTCGCGCACTTCGCTTTTATAAGTGCGCACCGTCAGCTGCATCTTCACTTCATCGGGAATGATGTTGTGTTTGTTGCCGCCGTGGATAGATCCGACCGTCAGCACCATTGGCTCGACCGGGTTGATTTCGCGTGACGCGATCGTTTGCCACTCGTTGATGATTTCCGCGGCGAGGACGATCGGGTCTTTCGTCTTGTGCGGGTAGGCGCCGTGGCCGCCGATTCCTTTCACCGAAACATCGACCGAATCGACCGCCGCGTAGCAGTAACCTTCCGTGACGCCGATTTTGCCGGTCGGAATTTCCGCATCGTCATGCAGAGCGAGAGCGTAGTCGGGTTTGGGCCAGCGCGTGTAAAGGCCGTCTTTCAGCATCGCTTTGGCTCCACCGACCGTTTCTTCCGCCGGTTGTCCGATGAAAAGGAGCGTGCCTTTCCATTGATCCTTCATTTTCGCGAGCGCGCGCGCCGTGCCGATGAAGGTGGACATGTGAATGTCGTGTCCGCAGGCGTGCATGACGGAGACGTCCTGGCCGGCATCGTTTTTCGTCTTCACCTTGCTGGCGTAGGCAGCGCCGGTCTCTTCATTCACCGGCAAAGCGTCGAGGTCGGTCCGGATGAGCACGGTCGGGCCATCGCCGTTCTTCATCATGCCGACGACGCCGTAACAGGTCAGACCCGGCTTGTCGTATTTACCGACTTTCTCGGTCACTTCGTAGCCGGCGGCTTTTAATTCTTTCGCCACAATCGCGGCCGAGCGCTCCTCGTGGGTCGAGAGCTCGGGATGTTCGTGCAGATCCTTGTAGATCGTGAGCAAAGAGGGCAGCTCGGCGTCAGCCAGTTCCTTCGGCATTTGCGCGGGCAGGGTGAGCGGGGCGGCGGCGAAAGCGAGCAGGAAAAAAGCGGTCGTCGGAAATCTCATCCCGCATCCTAGAGCGAAAATCTGCTTGGGCAACGCGAAGCCGCTTTGCTTCGCGGGTTCCCCTGTGGCTCCTTCTCCCTCACCAATGACGCGCATCCTTTACCTCGATTGTCTTTCCGGGATCAGCGGCGACATGACCGTGGGTGCGCTCTGCGACCTGGGGGTGGAACCGGGAAAGCTGGAAGCGGAGTTGGGCAAGTTGTCGTTAGGCGAAATGCG